>JBBSUZ010000046.1:0-14160 GCA_038233965.1 Rhodothermales bacterium
TAGGCGGCGGTGCCGCCGAGCGACGACGGGCCGAGCTCGACCTGCCCGCCGTGGCGCACGGCGACGGCCCGCGCGAAGGGTAGCCCGCGGCCGAGGGCGCGGCCCGGCGCGACGGCCCGGCCGGCGGCGCGGCGCCCGTCGGCGGGCCAGCCCGAGGCGAACGGGACGAACGCCTGCGCCAGCGCGACGCCGGAGAGGCCGGCGCCGTCGTCCTCGACGACCAGCACGGCGGCTGGCGCGTCGGGCACGGCACGCGCCGTAATGCGGACGCGCGTGTTGGCGGCGCGGATGGCATTACCGAGCAGGTTGGCGACCATTCGCACGAGGGCCTCGCCCGAGCCCGCGATCTCGATCCCGTCCGCGACGTCGACCTCGACCGCGATGCCGTCCGCATGCGTCTGCGCCTGCGCGGCCTGCACGACGGCGGCGAGGCGCACCGGGTGGCGCTCGCCGTCGAGGCCGCGCGTGTGGGCGTACATGGCGGACACGACGTCGTCGGCGCGGCGGGCATGGGTGACGACGAGCGCGGCGCTGTCGAGCAGGGCCGAGAGGTGCTCGGCGACGGCGTCCGTCTGGCCCGCGTCGAGGGCGTCGCGGAGAGCGGCAGCGTCGATGCCGGCGGCCTCGGCGAAGCCGACGGCGAGGCCGAGCGGGTTGCGCAGCGTGTCCGCCACGCCGGCGAGGAGGCGGCCGATGGCGGCGGCCTTCTCCTGCTCGGCGGCGTCGGCCTGGAGCACAGACTCGCGGCGCATCGCGGCGACGAGGGCCTCGCGCGTCTCGCGGAGAGCGGCGTCGCGGGCGGCGCGTTCGACGGCGTAGCGCAGCGTCCGCCGGAGCACCTCGGGCGTGAGCTCGGCCTTGACGAGGTAGTCGGTCGCGCCGGCGCGGACGGCGTCGAGGGCGACGTCCATGTCGCCGAGCGACGTCAGCGCGACGACCGGCACGCCGCCGGCGGCCGCGACGACGCGCGGGACGGTCTCCCAGTAGGCCGAGTCCGGCAACTGCTGGTCCGCGAGGACGGCGTGGAACGGCTCGCCGGCGTCGCGGGCCGCCCCGAGCGCGTCTGCTGCGGCGGCGACGGTGCCGGCGTGCGTGAGCGCGATCTCCGGGTCGAGGACGTCCGCGAGGTAGGCCTCGACGAGCGCGGCGTGGTCCGGGTCGTCTTCGAGCAGGAGCACGCGCAGCAGGTCCGGTGTGTCCGTGTCGGCGACGGTCACGGCAGCCGGAGCGAGCGAAAAGGCCGCAGGGTCGATCACGAGCGGCCCGGCGGGGGCGGCATCGGTCGGGGCGGCGGCGTCCTGAGGCAGTGGCTCAAGCAAAGCGGTTCCAGCGGGCCCAGTACTCGCCCAGTTCGTGGATCATGGCCTCGAGCTGGCCGAAGTCGACCGGCTTGACGAGGTAGCTGTTGGCGTGGCGGAGGTAGGCCTCGGCGCGGTCGCCCTCAGCGTCGCTCGTGGTGAGCACGACGACCGGGATCGCGCGCAGCGACTCGTCCTCCTTGACGGCCGTGAGGACGTCGAGGCCGCCGACGCGCGGCAGGTTGAGGTCCAGCAGGATGACGTCGGGGAGGTCGTCGGCGGTGCCGGCATGCGCGCCGCGGTGGAAGAGGCGGTCGAGCGCGTCGGCGCCGTCGCGGGCCCGCGTGGCGCGGTGGCGGTCGTCGTGCAGCTCGAGCGCGGCGAGGATGAGGTCGGCGTGGTCGTCGTCGTCCTCGACGAGCAGGATGTGGAGCGGGCGGGCGGCAGTGTCGGTAGTCATCGGTCGAAGCTAGAGCAGGGGCGCGTCAGCGGATTCCGGAGCCGAACGGGCAGGGGCACAAGTTCGTTCTACTCGCTCGGGTGCGAAACGCTCCGCGGGCCTGCGCGCGGGCGTCATGGCACCACGACGGCGTGGTCCGGAAACTCGAGCACGAACCGTGCCCCCTCGTTCCCGTCCGCGCCCCCGGCCGACTCGACGTGCGCACGTCCACCGAGGACCTCCATCACGCGCGCGACGACGGCCAGCCCGACGCCCGTGCCAGGGCCGCTCGCCGTGTTGCCGGACGAGCCCGCGTCGAGTCGCTGGAACAGATCGAAGACGCGCTCGCGGTAGGCCTCGGGCACGCCCGGCCCGTCGTCCTCGACGATGAGGCGCAGCGCGCCGCCGCGCCGCTGCTCGGAGCGGACGACGACGCGCGTCCCGCCGCCGCCCACCCCGTGGCGGACGCCGTTGGCGAGCAGGTTCTCGAGCGCCTCGCCGATTCGCGTCTCGTCCGCGAGCACGATCCCGAGCGGACCCTGAACGTCGATGCGGCCGCCGGCGTCATCGGCGCGGACGCCAAGGTCGGCGGCCAGCGTGGCCGCGAGTGCGTCCAGCGAGACGGGAGCGGCCGTGCCCACCGTGCGGCCGGCGCGGCTGAGCACGAGCAGGTCGTCGATGATGCGGCTCATGCGGCCGGCGGCCGAGATCGCGCGGTCCGCCGCGCCGGCGGCGCGGTCCACCTGGCCCCCCGCGAGGTACGTCTTGAGCAGCCCGAGGAAGCCCGCCACGGTCACGAGCGGCGACTTGAGGTCGTGGGAGACGGTGTACGTGAAGCGCTCCATCTCGGCGTTGGCCTGCCGGATCGTCTCCTCCTGCTCGCGGCGCTCGGTGACGTCGATGTTGACGCCGTGTGCCATGCCGGCCGTGCCGACGTCGGGCATCCGCCGCCCGCGGACCATGATCCAGCGGACGGCCTTGCCGGGGCGGACGACCCGGAAGTCGACCTCGTACGGCTGTCCGGCGGCCGTCGCCTCGGCGATGGCCGTCTGGGCGCGCTCGGCGTCGTCCGGGTGGATGCGCGACAGGAAGTCCTCGGACGTGCGGAAGTCGGCGGGCGTGCCGCCCCAGAGCTCGGCCGCGCGCTCGTCGCAGACGGTCACGCCGGTCGCGGTGTCGCGCTCCCACCAGCCGATGCCCGCCCCGTCGAGCGTCATCCGGAGGCGCTCCTCGCTGCGGGCGAGGGCGCGGCCGCGGGCCTCGTAGGCGACGGCCATGCGGTGCCGCTCGACGGCCGCCTCGGCGGCCCGCGTGAGGCTCGTCGGCGTGAGCCAGTCCTTGCCGACAAAGTCCTGCGCGCCCGCACGGAGCACGGCCCGGTTACGGGCCGCGCCCTCCGGCCTGGCGTCGGCCATCACGACGACCGGCACGACGGGAAGGATGAGCGAGTCCGGGGCGCGGAGCAGGCGCGCGAGGACGTCCGGCGCCTCGGCGTCGGGCAACTGGTAGTCCAGCAGGAGCAGGTCGACGCCGCCGGCCTCGACGGCGGCGATGGCCTCGGCCGCCGTCTCGCACGTGACGAATGCATACTGGCGGTCCGAGCCGCGCAGGAGGGCGTCGCGAGCCGCGTCGCGGTCAGACGGCCGGTCCTCGGCGAGGACGACGTGCCATGTCCGGCGGTCGATGTCGTCTGGCGGGGCGGCGCTGGGCGGCGCGGCGCTGGGCGGGGCGTCGGTCATGCGGGCAGGCGGTGAGCCAGGAGCGAAGCGTGCGGCGAGGACGTCGGAGGTCGAGAACTCGACGGTGTCGAGCGCGAGAGGCGTGCCGGAGGAGTGCGGCGTGATGCAGGGCTCACGTCGAGAGTCGGCCGCACGCGGTGCCTCGGCACCTCTCCTGTCAGCGCATCCAGCGCTCGAACAGGTCGAAGGTCTCGGCCGCCGCCTGTGTGGCCTCGTCGAGGCGCTCGGGCGTGTCGAGGGAGCTGTCGAGCGCGCGGCCGAAGGCGCGCCACATCGGGCCGACCTCGCGGCCGTCGCCGCGGAAGAAGCGCGTCGCGTCCGTCCCGAGCGCGGCCGTCGCGTCGCGGGCGATGATCTGGCCACCGAGCGATGCCCCTTCGAGGACGTAGAGGCTGCCGAGGCCGGCCGCGAGCGTCGTCGGGTGCGGGACGTCCGCGCACATCTCGACCGTCTCCACGTCGACCCCAAGGTCGGCGAGGTCGGCGCGGAGGGCGTCCGTGCGGCGGCGGGCGTCGAAGTCGAGCCCGGCGTCGGCCCACGGCAGGCCCGCGAGCGCGTCCTCGAGCGGCGCGTGGAGGCCGAGGAAGCGTGCCACCATCGCGCGGTAGGCCTCCATCGAGTGGATGCGCGTCAGTAAGTCGACGGCCGTCTCGGTGCGCTCGTGGTGCGCGCGCGTCGCGTCGCGGAGTGCATAACGGGGCGAGGTTTCGGTCGGCGTGTCCATCGGCGGGGCAGGAGGGAGGGCCGCCAAGCTACCGCGGCTACCCGAAGTGCCGCGACGTCATCTACGGCGTCCCCTCTCCCTCGGGACCGGGATACCCGGACCGGAGGGACAGGGTGAGGGGCCTCTACCTTTCAAAATGCTACTCACGCCCCGAGACTTCCGCCGCGCGCTCCGCCACGCCTCGACACCCGCCGAGCACCGGCTGTGGTCCATCGTCCGCAACGGACGCCTCGACGGCCTCAAGATTCGGCGTCAGCACTCAATCGGACCCTACGTGGTTGACTTCTACTGTGAACTGGCCAGTCTGGCCATCGAACTCGATGGGAGTGTCCACGACGACCCGGCGCGTGCCGCCTACGATACGGAGCGGGAGCGCTGGTTGACCCGCCAGGGCGTCCGCGTGCTGAGGTTTGCGAACCGTGACGTCATGGAACAGCCTGACATGGTGGCTGCCGCCATTCTGGATGCTGCGCGCTCAATGTGACGTGGCGGCCCCTCACCCTGTCCCTCCGGTCCGGGTATCCCGGTCCCGAGGGAGAGGGGACGTCGTAGCGGGCGTGGTTGCTATTCGCGAACCCAGATCCGGACGCCGCCGGGAGACACGCGCACACGAGACTCCGCGCCCAGAGTCTCGACGCGCGTGATCCGGGGCTCTGTCATGAACGGGTCGTCCTCGCCCACGAATGATCCGGCCGACGCGCCGGCCTCGGCGACGATCCGCCACGTGTCTGCCGGTATGTCCTCAAACATCACCGCAGCGTCGCCGGTGTTGAGGAGGACGAGGACGGCGGGGCCCGTCTCGCCGCCGACGAGGTAGCCGAGCGCGTGCGGGTCGGCGGGGCGGAAGAAGCGGACGGCCGACGTGTCCGCCGAGGCCGTCCGGAAGACGGAGCCGGCCGGCGAGAGGCGGAGCGCGATGAGGCCGCGCCACCAGTCCAGCATCCCGGCCACGTCGTCCGGGTCGCCCGTGGCGGGCGTCGCGCCGACGCGGTCCCAGTCGAACCCGTTGGGCGTGCGGAGGTTGTAGGTGTCGCCGCGGCCCTTGATGTAGATGTTGGAGAGGGCGGTCTGGACCACGCGCTCGCCGCCGATCTCGTCCGGCCGCGGGGCCAGCCCCTTCGAGCGCAGCATCTCGGAGCCGCCGTGGAGCACGACCGGCCCGAGGCTCGTCAGCAGCAGCGTCGCCGCGATGCGGACGGCGGCGGCGTCGACGCCGGCGCGGCCGTCCCACGCGCCCGGCCCGGCCGTGGTGCGGGCGAAGCGGTCGGCGAGGGCCCAGTTGTCGTGGATGTCGAGGTAGTTGATGCCGCCCGTCGGGACGTGCTCGTCCGGCCAGCGGTTGAGGATGCCGTTGACGGCCGCCTCGCGCAAGGACGCATTGCCGCCGGCCCAGCCGCGGTCCGTCGCCGGGTCGCGCGGGGCGTCGGGCGTGCCCTGGAAGGCGTTGCGGGCGTCGTCCTGGAAGTACGGGATCGGCGCGTCGGCCTTGTACCAGTCCCACGACGGGTTGGCCTCGAAGTCGGGGTCGTTGGACGCGATCCAGGGCTCGCCGTACCAGATGAGGTCCGCGGGGAGCGCGGCGCGGAGGGCGCGGAGCGACTGCTCGTCCGTCTGCCCGGCGAGGTCGACGCGGAAGCCGTCGACGCCGAACTCCTCGACGAGCGCGCGGCACTGGTCCACGAGCCAGCGCTGGACCATCGGGCGGTTCTCGGACTTCACCTCGTTGCCGTAGCCGCCGATGAGCGCGCCGGCATCGTCGGTGCGGTAGTAGTAGAGGCGGTCGATGCCCGAGAAGTTGAGCAGGTTGTCGCGGTTCTCCATGTTCTCGCCCGTGTGGTTGAACACGAGGTCCACGACGACGGCGATGCCGCGGTCGTGGAAGGCCTGCACGAGGTCGCGGAACTGCTCCCGCTCCGCGCCGTGCGGCGAGCCGTGCGTCCGGTAGCGGTTCTCGATCGCCATGTAGTGCGTGATGCGGTAGCCCCACTGGTAGTTCTGGTCCGCGACGCCCATCGCCCGCATGAACGGGTCGTCGTGGAAGGCCGCCGCCCACGTCGAATCCGGGTAGTTGAGGTACTCCTGGACGGGCATGAGGTGGACCGTGTTGACGCCGAGCCGCGCGATGTGGTCGAGGCCGACGGGCTCGCCGCGCGCGTTGGTCAGGCCGGGCGTGGCCATGCCGGCGAACGTGCCGCGGAGCTCGGGCGCGACCGGCAGGCGGTCCGTGAAGTCCTGGACGTGGATCTCGTACGACACGACGTCCTCCATGGCGGGCCGGCCATTCGCGAGCGGCGTCGCGGGCGTCGTGCGCGGTGCGATCATGGTCCGGCCCCACGAGTCGTCCGAGACGCGGCCGTAGGGATCGGAGTAGCGCTTGCCGGTCTGGTTGGTGAACGACGAGCCTGGCCCGTCGGGGCCGTAGACAGCAAAGTCGTACCACGTGCCAGAGAGGTCATTGAGGCGCGTCATTTCCCAGACGCCCTGTGCGTCTCGGCGCATCGCGATGCGCGTCTCGGGGCCGCCGAGGCGCTCCGGGTAGAGGTAGACCGAGACGGAGTCGGCGCGCGGCGCGAAGAGGCGGATGTCGGTCGCACGGCGGATCGGCGCGTTGCGGTAGCCGAGATCCGTCACCTCGGCGCCGAGCGGTTTGGTCGAGACGAGGTCGCGCCAGATGCCGTCGAAGCGCGCGATGGAGCGCAGCGCGGGCGCGCCGGGCGTCGCGCTCGGCACCGTCACGTAGTGAACCTGATGTACGGCGAGCGCCTCGCCGGGCACGAGCAGCGCCGTCTCGGCCTCGTTCGGGTAGACAGCGGCGACGCCGATCTCGTGTCCGTCCCAGCGCGTGATGCGGTAGGCAGACGCATCGAGCGGGCGGTCGCGGCCGGTCACGCGGACCCACACGGACCGCTCGCCGCGCAGCTCGGCGACGAGGCGCGGCGGCGTCACCCCGAACAGGAAGATGAGGTTGCCGCCGTCGACGTTGGGCGCGCCGGGCGGCGGATCGAGCCAGCGGCCGTCGCCGGCGGCGTCGTCAACGCGAAACTTGAAGGGGCTCGCGGGCGCGACGGCCGCGTAGGCGGCGTTCGGGACGGCGAGCGTCCACACGCCGGACGCGCTCGGGACGAGCGTGAAGGCGGCCATGTCCGCGCTCCAGCCGCGGAACGCGCCCGTCACGGCGACGCGCCGCGGGACGGTCGCGCCCTGCGCGCCGCCGTAGAGCGCGGGGTCGAACACGAACAGCGTCGTGTCGCCGCGGAGCGCGTAGCCCTGCGCGCGCTCGGCCGGCGTGGGCGTCTGGGCGCGGGCGGACGCGCTCGCGAGGAGGACGGCGAGAAGGAGCAGGCGACGGGTCACAGGCGGGGCGGCAGGTCGGATCGCAAATGTAAGCGCTTCCGCACCGGGTGCGTATCCGCGTCGCTCGCCCCGCTTGCGTGTAGACTCACGCCTCTCGCCTCTCCGCCGATGCCCGACCGCCTGCCCCGCTCCGGCGACGACGCCCTCCGCTTTCCCGCCGGGCGCTTCGCCGCGCCCGAGGGTCTGCTCTCGCCCGGCGCGCTCGTCGCCGTCATCGACGAGATCGCGGCCCTCCCCGCCGCCCTCCGCGCCGCGACGGCCGGTCTCGGCGACGACGCGCTCGCCGCGACGTACCGGCCGGGCGGCTGGACCGTCCGTCAACTCGTCCACCACGTCCCGGACAGCCACGCCAACGCCTACGTCCGCTTCAAGTGGGCGCTGACCGAGGACGCGCCGGCCATCAAGGCGTACAACGAGACCGCGTGGGCCGAGCTTCCCGACAGCGACGCGCCGGTCGCGGGCAGCCTCGACCTCCTCGCCGCGCTCCACGCGCGCTGGGTCTCCCTGATGCGCGCGATGACGCCCGAGGACTGGGCGCGGACGTTCGTGCACCCGGTCTCGGGCGCGACGCGGCTGGACCGGGCGGCCGCGATGTACGCGTGGCACGGCCGCCACCACCTCGCCCACGTCGCCCTCGCGGCCGCCAGCTGACGGGCGGGACGCAACATCAGCAAACTCCGGGTTGAGTCGGGCCCCGACCGGCCGATTCTCTCCAGGCTCAGACGCCAGACCCGTGCACGTCGCATTCCTCAGCGCCTTCCTGCTTACGGTTGCCCTCGGGCCCGCCACCGCGCCGCCGACGCTGGTGCTGGACCCCGCGCGCCGGGCCGACGTCCTCGCCGGCTACGTCGCGCTGAGCGCTGTGCGGGACGGGCCCGCGCGCCGCGTCGAGACGCTGGACCCGGTCCGCCTGCCGACCGATTTCTGGATGCGCGTGCGCGTGCGCTCGGTTTCCGCGCACCCGACGCGCTGGGTGGTGCCGCTCTCGTTCGAGGACGTCGCCGGCGCGCTCGTCCACGCAGACGGGCGGCGCGACACGCTACGGACCGGAACGCTGGTCCCGCTCGCGGCGCGTGTGGCGTCGGCCGGGCGGCCGGTGGGCCTCCGCTTCGACCTCGCAGCCGGCGAGACGGCCGAACTCGACCTCCATGTCCGCCATCGTCTCGGGGCCTACACGGACGTCGTCGTGCCGCGCCCGGTCGAGGGCGACGCGTTCCTGAAGGCCCGCCGCCGCGGTGACGTCTGGAACGGGCTCATGCTGGGCATCTTCGTTGCGCTCGCGATCTACAACCTGTTCCTGTT
Organism: Rhodothermales bacterium; assembly: GCA_038233965.1. Taxonomy (GTDB): domain Bacteria; phylum Bacteroidota; class Rhodothermia; order Rhodothermales; family Rubricoccaceae; genus DASVSE01. The sequence goes on from JBBSUZ010000046.1 coordinate 8,857, forward strand.
CGCGACCTTCGGCGACCGGAGCTACCTCTACTACGTCGGCTTCCTGCTCGGGGCGACGTCTTACTGGACGATCACGTGGGGCTATGCGGCCGAGCTGCTGTGGCCGGCCGACCGAGTCGTGCTGCCCGCCGCGCAGTTCGCCGCTCTCACTGTCGGGGCCGTCGCATATCTCCTGTTCGCGCGCCGCTTCCTGAATGCGCCACGCTACGCGCCTCGCGCGAACCGTCTGATGCTCGGCGCGATCGGCGTGTGGGGCGTCGCCGAGGTGGTCGGGTTGGCGGGGATGTGGGCCCTCGGGCAGACGCTCGCCGCCGTGGGGGCGCTGGCGCTGCTCGGGTCGTCGCTCACGGCCGGCGTCGTGGCGCTGCGGGCGGGCTACCGGCCGGCACGTGCCTACCTCATGGCTGCGGCGCCGTTCATGATCGCCGGGACCGTCTTCGCCGTCATGTTCGTCATCGACCATTCGCTGGGCGACCTCGCGCTGCCGTTCCTGCAGGCGGCGATGGTCGCCGAGTCGCTGGGGCTCGCGCTCGCGCTCGTCGTCCGCATCCGTTTGCTGCGCAGCGAGCGCTCCGAGGCCGTCGATGCCCGCGACGCCGCCGAGGCGGCGCGCGAGGTGCTCCGCGAGGCCAACGACCTCAAGACGCACCTGCTCGGCGTCGTCGCCCACGACCTCCGCAGCCCGCTGACGTCCATCTCGGGCGCGGCCGAGCTCATGGAGTTCGAGGCGGAGCATGAGCCCGACCTGCTCGAGCTCGCCTCGCTCGTCCGCACCGGCTCCGCGCGCATGCTCGCCCTCGTGGACGACCTGCTCGTCACCGCCGCGCTCGACAGCGGCACGGTCGCGCTGCGCCCCACGCCGACCGACGTCGCCGCGATGGCCGCCGAGATCGTCCACGCCTACGCCTCGCGGGCGGCCGAGAAGGAGCAGACGCTCACGCTCGACGGACACGCCACGCCCACCGTCGCCAGCGTCGACGCCGAGCGCATCCGCGCCATCCTGGACAACCTCGTCTCGAACGCGGTCAAGTACACGCCGCTCGGCGGACGCGTCGCGGTGACGTGCGCGGCGAGCGCGAGCGGCCTGCGCATCGCGGTCTCGGACACCGGGCCGGGCCTGAGTCCGGACGACGCCGCGGCCCTCTTCCAGCGCTTCCGGCGCCTCTCGGCCGAGCCCACCGGCGGCGAGTCCTCGACGGGCCTCGGGCTCGCGATCGCCAGCGAGTTCGCCCGCCTCCACGGCGGCCGCATCGACGTCGAGACGGCGCTCGGGGCGGGCACGACGTTCACGCTCGTTCTCCCGGCCCCGGTGCTCGTCACGGAGGTGGCGCTGGCCGTCTGACGCGCCAGCTCAGTTGGCCAGTGCGCGGAGGTGGAACAGCGGGATCTGCGCGTCCAGCGCCGCACCGTCCGCCCGCTCCATCTCGTAGACGCCCTCCATCGTGCCCTCGAACGTCGCGAGGACGCAGAACGAGTGGTACTCGTGGCCATCGCCCGGCTCGATCGTCGGCTGCAGCCCGACGACGCCCTCGCCGTCGACGTGCTGGACGAGCCCGTCCGCGTCCGTGATCGTCCACTGGCGGCGCAGCAGGCGCACGGCGTCCGGCCCGTGGTTCTCGATCCGGACGAAGTACGCGAACACGAAGCGCCGCGCGAGCACGTCGGACTTGTCGTCGAGGTAGACCGGGCGAACGGTCACACGGACGGTCTCGGTCGTGGCGTCGTAGGTGACCATGGAGTGGCGTGGTGGAGAGCGAAAGCGTGCGACGCGTGCGGCGCGGCCGGGGTCCGGATGACCCGGTGAATTCGGTCGCGAACGGCCTACTGCCGGACTTCCTGGCCGCGCGAATACTCGACAGCCCCGATCAGCGCGTGCACGCGCGCCTCGCACACCGGCGACTGCCAGCGGCCGTGCTCCTTGAGGCCCGAGCCGACGAAGAAGCCGTCCGCTACGCCGAGCATCGCCGCGACGTTGCCTGCGTGGACCCCGCCGCCGCAGAAGACCGGCACGCCGGCGATGGCCGCGACGGCCTCGGGGACGCCCTCGGCCGGGATCTGCCTGACGGTCGGGCCGAGCACCACGAGCGCGTCCGGCTGGCCTAGCTGCAGCGCTGCGACGAGGGCCGGGACGGCCTCAGGAGTTGGCGCGCGGAGATCGGCGTAGACCGCGGGCGCGTCGGCCCCGATGAGGCGGGCGTAGCGGTGGACGCGGCCTGCCGCCGAGGGGTCCTCGGCCCAGCCCGACGCCCGGACGAAGTCGCATCCGGCGGCGTGAGCGACCGCGAGCGCGATGCGCCCCGAGTCCGCGATGACGCGCACGCCGACGGGCACACGGCCCGCGTGGCGCTTGACGGCGGCGGCGGCACGCGTGAGGTACGCCACGACCTCGTGGCCGATCTCGGCCTCGGCGAGCGCCGGCTGGTCGTACGCGTTCTCGATCAGCAGCCCGTCCACGCCGAGCGCGATGAGCGTCCGCGCCTCCGCCACCAACCGGTCCACGGACGAGCGGACGTCGCGGGCGCCCGGCACGCCCGGCGAGGGGCCGGCGTGGACGACGGCGATGACCGGCGTCGTGCGGGCGAACAGGGCGGCGCGGTGCGGCATGGCCGGGGCTCGTGGGCGGGGATAAACCGGAGCAGGCATCGTTCCTGTTCCATGAAGACGGTCGGGGAGACGCGTTGTGCCCTGTCGGGCGTGCCCCGGCAGGGCAGTGAAACCCCGGCGAACCGCGCCTCATCGCGTGAAATGCCCGTCTACCTTGCCCGACGCCCGAATCCGACCCCGCGCCGCCGCGTTCCGACTGCATGACTCCCACCCCCACCGACATGGCTGCGGACGCCGGCACCCCGGCCGCCCCGACGCTCGCCCTCGACGACGTCGTCGTGCTCTTCGCCGGCGACTCGGGCGACGGCATGCAGGTCACCGGCAGCCAGTTCACGCTCGCCACGGCCCACGCCCGCAACGACCTGCGGACGCTGCCGGACTTCCCGGCCGAGATCCGCGCGCCCGCCGGCACGCTCTACGGCGTGTCCGGCTTCCAGCTCCAGTTCGGCAACCACACCGTCCACACCGCCGGCGACGACGTCGACCTGCTCGTGGCGATGAACCCGGCCGCGCTCAAGGTGCACCTCCACCGCGTGCGCCCCGGCGGCGCCGTGATCGTCAACACAAACGCGTTCACCAAGCGCGACCTCGACCTCGCGGGCTACGCCGCGAACCCGATCGAGGACGACACGCTCGCCGGCTACGAGGCGCACCGCGTCGAGCTGACGCGGCTCACGCACGAGGCGTTGACGAGCACCGGCCTCTCGAAGCAGGAGCAGGACCGCGCCAAGAACATGTTCGCGCTCGGGCTCGCGCTGTGGCTCTACACGCGCCCGATCGAGCCTGCGCGCGCGTGGATCGCGGACCGCTTCGCGTCGAAGCCCGACATCCGCGACGGCAACCGCCTCGCGCTCGACGCGGGCTACCACTACGGCGACATCTCCGAGGGCTTCGTCTCGCGCTACGAGGTCGCGCCGTCGGACCTCCCGCCGGGGACGTACCGCGCGATCCAGGGCAACGAGGCGCTCGCGCTCGGGCTCGTCGCCGCGTCCGCCAACTCGGGCCTCGGCCTCTTCTACGCGACGTACCCGATCACGCCCGCCTCGGACCTGCTCCACGCGCTCTCGAAGCACAAGGCGTACGGCGTGCGGACGGTCCAGGCCGAGGACGAGATCGCGGCCGCCGGCGCCGCGCTCGGCGCCAGCTTCGGCGGGGCGCTCGGCGTCACCGCGACGTCCGGCCCCGGCCTCGCGCTCAAGGGCGAGACGCTCGGCCTCGCCGTCATGACCGAGCTTCCGCTCGTCGTCATCGACGTCCAGCGCGCCGGCCCGAGCACGGGCATGCCGACCAAGACCGAGCAGTCCGACCTGCTGATGGCGCTCTACGGCCGCCACGGCGAGGCCCCGATGCCGGTCCTCGCCGCGCGCACGCCCGGCGACTGCTTCTACGCCGCCTACGAGGCCGCGCGCATCGCCGTCGAGCACATGACGCCCGTGCTGCTGCTCTCGGACGGCTACCTCGGCAACGGCTCGGAGCCGTGGCCCGTCCCGGACGCCAGCACGCTCGCGCCGATCACGGCGACCTACGCCACCCGTGAGACGGCCCCGATGGACGGCGAGACGTTCCTGCCGTACGTCCGCGATGAGGCGACGCTCGCGCGGCCGTGGGCGCTCCCCGGCACGCCCGGCCTCGAGCACCGCATCGGCGGCATCGAGAAGGACGCCCGCACCGGCGGCGTCTCGTACGACCCGGCCAACCACCAGCGCATGACCGACCTGCGCGCCGAGAAGGTCCGCCGTGTCGCGCGGAGCATCGGCCCGGTCGAGGTCGAGGGCGACGCCGAGGGCGACGTGCTCGTCGTCGGGTGGGGCGGGACGTACGGCGCGATCACGTCGGCCGTCGGGCGGGCGCGGGCGCGCGGCGCGCGCGTCGGGCACATCCACCTGCGCTGGCTCAACCCGTTCCCGGACGGCCTCGCCGAGGCGTTCGGCCGCTTCCGCCACGTCCTGGTGCCTGAGCTCAACGACGGCCAGCTCGTGAACCTGCTCCGCGCCCGGTTCCTCGTCGACGCCCGCGGCCTGTCCAAGGTCGAGGGCCTGCCGTTCAAGGCCCGAGAGGTCGAGGCGGCCATTCTGGGGATGCGGGATGACCGGGTAAACCCGGACCTGGGATAAGGGATGGGCAGACGCCCGCCCGACGTGTCCCGTATCCCGTGTCCCGCATCCCGTATCCCGATGACTGACGACTCCACCCGCCCCGGCGGCACGCCGCCCACGCCCCGCGGCGACGAAGGCGCCCGGCCCGACACGCCCCAGCCCGCTGGCACGCGCAAGCCCGTCGTGGCGCCCGCCATGCCCGCGCTCGACGGCGAACCCGCCGAGCCTGCCATCCAGGCCACGGACGCCGACGCAGACAGTGAGCCCGGCTTCCCGACGCCCGAGCTGCCCGAGCCCGCCGCCACCCCGCTCCGCAAGCCTGCACGTCCGCCCGGATTGTCGCGCCCGGCCGCCCCGCCGCGCGCGCGCGTCGTGGACCCGACCGACGCCGCGGCGCGGACGGGCGACGGCGAGGCGCTCGGCCTGCCCGTGCTCACGCGCCAGGACTTCGTGAGCGGCGCGGACGTCCGCTGGTGCCCCGGCTGCGGGGACTACGCCGTGCTCGCGGCCGTCCAGCGGGCACTCCCCGAGCTCGCCACGCACCGCGAGAACGTCGTGTTCGTGTCCGGCATCGGCTGCTCGAGCCGCTTCCCGTACTACATGA
>JBBSUZ010000047.1:0-14020 GCA_038233965.1 Rhodothermales bacterium
CAGCCGGAGACGTACTGGGGCCACGTCAACCCCATCGGCAGCCGCGGCGTCTACGACGAGGCCAAGCGCTTCTCGGAGGCCATCACGATGGCGTACCACCGCTACCACGGCGTCGAGACGCGCATCGTGCGCATCTTCAACACCTACGGCCCGCGCATGCGCCTCGACGACGGCCGCGCGCTCCCCGCGTTCATGGGCCAGGCCCTCCGCGGCGAGCCGATCACCGTCTTCGGCGACGGCAGCCAGACGCGCTCGTTCCAGTACGTCGACGACCTCATCGAGGGCATCGTCCGCCTGCTGCACTCGGACACGTCGGACCCGGTCAACATCGGCAACCCGGACGAGGTCTCGATCCGCGAGTTCGCCGAGGAGGTCGTCGCCCTGACCGGCTCGAAGTCGTCGCTGACGTTCGTCGACCTGCCCTCGGACGACCCCAAGATCCGGCAGCCGGACATCACGCGCGCCAAGGCACTCCTCGACTGGGAGCCGCGCGTCGCCCGCGCCGACGGCCTCGCGCGGACGCTGGACTACTTCCGCGACGGCGTCGCCGCTGCCGACGCCTGATGACCGACGCCGACCTGCTGGACCTCGCCCGGACGGCCGCGCTCGCCGGCGGCGACGCCATCCGCCCGTTCGTCGGCAAGCCCATCCCGGCGGACGCCAAGGCCGACGGCTCGCCCCTGACGGCGGCCGACATGGCTGCGCACCACGCGATCCTCGACGTGCTCGCGCCGTCCGGCCTGCCCGTGCTGTCCGAGGAGTCCGACGCCGCCGACCTCGCCGGGCGCGCGGGGTGGACGCGGTTCTGGTGCGTCGACCCGCTCGACGGGACCAAGGAGTTCGTCGCCGGGCGTCCCGAGTTCACCGTCAACGTCGCCCTCATCGACGGCGGGTTTCCGGCGCTGGGCGTCGTCCACGTGCCCGTGTCGGGCGTGACGTATGGCGGATCCGGCGCCGGCGCGTGGATCGAGACGCCGGGCGCGCCGCGCCGCGCACTCGGCGACGCGCCTGAGCGCCCGGAAAACACCGTCGTCGTCGTCGCGAGTCGAAGCCACGCCGGCCCGGCCGTCGACGCCATCCTCGACCGCATCCGGGCCGACGGCCGCGACGTGGAGACGGCCGCGATGGGCTCGTCGCTCAAGTTCTGCCTCGTCGCCGACGGCACGGCCGACCTCTACCCGCGGACCGGCCCGACGAACGCGTGGGACACGGCCGCGGCGCAGGCCGTCGTCGAGGCGGCCGGCGGGCACGTCACGGCGTGGGACGGCGAGCGGCTCGCGGTCGACGCGGGCGCGACGCTCAACCCGCCCGTCGTGACGTGGCGCGGCGCGGCCATCGGCGCGGCGTGGCCACGGTGGGCCGGGCTCCCGCAGGCCGGGCTAGCTTCCGGGGCACCCACACCGGCCGCGTGACCGTCACCGAGACCACCCTTCCGGGCGTCCTGCTCGTCCAGCCCGTCGTCCACGGCGACGCCCGCGGCTTCTTCGTCGAGCGCTACCACGCCGCGCGCTACGCCGAGGCGGGCATAGGTCCCGCGTTCGTGCAGGACAACCACAGCCGCTCGCAGCGCGGCGTCCTCCGCGGGCTCCACTTCCAGGTGCAGCGCCCGCAGGGCAAGCTCGTCGAAGTCCTCGCAGGCACCCTGACCGACGTCGTGCTGGACGTCCGCCCCGGCTCCCCGACGTTCGGGCGCTGGGAGTCGTTCGTGCTCGACGCCGCCGACCACCGCCAGCTGTGGGTGCCGCCCGGCCTCGCCCACGGCTTCTGCGTGACGTCCGGCGAGGTCGACTTCCTCTACAAGTGCACCGCGCCCTACGACCCGGCCGACGAGGGCGGCGTCGTGTGGGACGACCCCGACCTGGGCATCGACTGGCCGATCGGCGCGCCGACCCTGTCGGACAAGGACCGCGGCCTGCCGCGCCTCCGCGACCTCACCCGCTTCCCGGTCCCGTCATGACGATCCTGGTCACCGGAGCCGACGGGCAGGTCGGGCGCGAACTGCTCGCGCTCGCGCCCGACCGCGGCCACGCCATCGTCGCGACGGATGTCCGGACGCTGGACGTCACCGACGCCGAGGCCGTCCGGAACGCCGTCGCGGGCGTGGACGCCGTCGTCAACGCCGCGGCGTACACGGCTGTGGACCGGGCCGAAGAGGACGCTTCGACGGCACAGGCCGTCAACGCGGACGGCCCGGCCAACCTCGCGCAGGCGTGCGCTGCCGCCGGCATCCCGCTCGTCCACGTCTCCACCGACTACGTCTTCGACGGCACCAAAGGCGCGCCCTACACGCCCGCCGACGCCGTCTCGCCACTGGGCATCTACGGCCGGACCAAGGCCGAGGGCGAGGCAGCGGTTGGGGCGGCGGGCGGACCGCACGTCGTCATCCGCACGGCGTGGGTGTTTTCCGCGCACGGCCACAACTTCGTCCGCACGATGCTGCGGCTGGCGCGCGAGCGCGAGACCGTCGGCGTCGTCGCGGACCAGTGGGGCGGACCGACGTCGGCGCGGGCGGTCGCGCACGCATGCCTCGTCGCCGCCGAGCAGTGCGGGCCGGACGCGTCCGGTCTGTTCCAGTTTGCCGGCGCGCCGCTCGCGACGTGGTTTGACCTCGCGACCGAGGCCGTCCGCCTCGGTGCCGAGATCGACCCGAGCGTCCGCGGGACCATCCGCCCGATCACGACCGCCGACTACCCGACGCCCGCCGCCCGGCCCGGGCGTGTCGAGATGGACACGTCGGCCTTCACCCGCACCTTCGGCGTCCCCGCTCCGGACTGGCGCGCGGACCTCGTGCCGGTCGTCGCGGCGCTCGTCGAATCCGAGCGCGCGGGCCGCGCGTAGCTTCCGGCCACACCCACACGCCTGCCCATGCTCGCCCTCCTCTTCGCCCCGACGCCCGAGGGCTTCGGCGTCGGCCTCGAATGGATGCCCATCGCGTCGCTCCTCGTGCCGGCCGTGCTGCTCGTCGCGATCTGGTGGTACGGCAGCCGCAACGCGGTCTAGAACGGCTGGTCCCGAACGAGCGAGCGCCGCGCCCCGATGTGGGACGCGGCGCTCGTCTGCAGCCGGGGCATGCCTGTCAGCCGGTTACGGCGTCGGGACGGGGCCCATGTCGGCGAGGTAGAAATCGGCCCAGCCGGCCCACGAGCCCGCCTTGGCCTGCGTGAAGGCGTCGCGCGCGGCGGCGTCGTTGCCGGCGTAGCGGTTGGCGATGCCGACCTGGATGTAGTACGCCGACTTGTCCTCCTCGGTGCTCGCCTCGAGCGCCTGCTGGGCGAAGGGCAGCGCCTCCGCGCCGCGCGTGAGCGCGTTGAGCGCCTTGGCGTACGAGAACGCGAGCAGGTTGGCGTCGTAGCCGGCGCTGCGCGCGAGCTCGAGCTGGTCGTAGGCCTGCTGCGCCGCCTCGGGCGTGAGCGGGTCGGTCGCGAGGAAGCCAGAAGCCGCCTCGATGGCCGCCGTCTGGGCCTCGACGGCCGCCGTCTGCTCCGCGACCGTCGCGTTCTGCTCGGCAGCCAGGCGGTCGGCTGCGGCCTGCTGCTCAAGAATTCCGGTCACGATGCCGGCATACTCCGTCGCGGAGCGGCCGACGGCCGCGAACGTCGAGCCGCGCTCGGCGGCGGCAGCCGCAGCGGCCTCGTAGGACGGCAGGGCCTCGGCGTTGCGGCCGAGCTGCGAGAGCATGTTGCCGCGCCCGAGGAGCGCCGGCGGGTAAGTCGGGTCGGCGACGAGCGCCTGGTCGTAGAGCGCGAGCGCGGCGGCGAAGTCGCGGCCCTCCGCGGCGACGGCCTGCGTGTTCAGCGCATCGGCGCGCGCGGTGTCGACCATCCGGACGACGGTCGTGTCGGCCATCATCGCGGTCGAGTCGGTCATCATCGAGTCCGCGGGCGTGGTCTGGGCACCGGCCGGGACGGCGAAGAGAACGCCGGCGAGGCCGAGAAGAGGGAGACGGGTCATCGGGGGGGAGGGGAGAGTGACGGGGGGAGGGGGTGCACGGATCGTGCCGTGTGCGAGAACGGCGAACGGATCCATTTCGTGCCGCCGTAGCCCGACAGAGTGTCGGGTCGGGTGGACGCGCTGTCGCGCACGGCGTTCGGCGGAGTCAGAAATTCTGCGCCACGCCGGCGGCGTCCGTGAACGCCTCGATGATGCGGACGGCCTCGGCCGGGTCGTCCGTGAGGGTGAGCAGGTCCGGGTCGCCGGGCGAGATCGTGCCGCTGGCGAGCAGCGTCGCGCGGATCCAGTCGACGAGTCCCTGCCAGTACTCGGTCCCCATCAGGACGACGGGGAAGCGTGCCGCCTTGCCGGTCTGGATGAGCGTGATGGCCTCGAAGAGCTCGTCCAGCGTGCCGAAGCCGCCCGGCAGCACGACGTAGCCCTGGGCGTACTTGACGAACATCGCCTTGCGGGCGAAGAAGAAGTCGAACATGATCTCCTTGTCCGGGTCCACGTAGGCGTTGGTGCTCTGCTCGTGCGGCAGCACGATGCCGAGCCCGACGCTGGCGCCGCCGGCGTCCTGCGCGCCGCGGTTGGCGGCCTCCATGATGCCCGGCCCGCCGCCGGTCAGGACCGCGTAGCCGTGCTCGGCGAGGATGCGCCCGACCGCCCGGCCCATCTCGTAGAACGGCGTGCCCTCGGGCGTCCGGGCGGACCCGAAGACCGACACGGACGGCCCGACGCGGGCGAGGCGCTCGAAGCCTTCGACGAACTCGCCCATGATGCGGAAGACGCGCCACGTGTCGCCGATGCGCTTCTCGTTCCAGCGGGCGAGGTCGGCCGGCGACATGGGCTTGTCGGCGTCGAAGGGCGTCGGGACGGGCGTGTGGGGCATTTCGGGGTGTGGGGGACGAGGTTCAGGGTACGAGGCGCGACGGACGAGGACGGGCGGCGAGGATCAGCGATGCGTCAGGGATGGGAGTACCTGGGACCTCGTGCCAAGTACCTCGCGCTCCTAGCTCAGCAGCGACGTGAGCTGGAGGAGGTCGTAGTCGATGTCCTTCTTGCGGGACCAGACGTTGCGCATCGGGGTGAGCTTGATGTCCGAGTTGACGATGCCGACCATGACGCCGGCGTGGCCTTCGAGCAGTGCCTCGACGGCGGCCGAGCCGAGCCGGGACGCGAGGACGCGGTCGCGGGCGGTGGGAGAGCCGCCGCGCTGGATGTGGCCGAGGACCGAGACGCGCGTGTCGATCTTCGCGAAGGCAGAGTCCGCGGCGAGCGCCTGCGCGATCATGTGCGCGCCGCCCGTCTCGTCGCCCTCGGCCACGACGACGATCGACGACCGGCTCTGCGACGACATCAGCGACAGGATGCGCTCCTTGATCGCGTCGACGTCCGACAGCATCTCGGGGATCAGGACGAGCTCGGCGCCGCCGCCGATGCCGCACGCGAGGGCGATGAAGCCCGTGTCGCGGCCCATCACCTCGACGAGGAAGAGGCGGTCGTGGGCGTCGGCCGTGTCGCGGATCTTGTCGATGGACTCGAGCGCCGTGTTGAGGGCGGTGTCGAAGCCGATCGTCTCGTCGGTCCCGAACAGGTCGTTGTCGATGGTGCCCGGGCAGCCGACGGCGAGGATGCCGTGCTCGGCCGCGAGGTTCGTGACCCCCTGCAGCGTCCCGTCGCCGCCGATCGCGACGAGCGCGTCGATGCCCGCCGCGCGGAGGTTGTCGGCCGCGCGCGCGCGCCCCTCAGGCGTTCGGAAGGTGTCGCAGCGGGCGGACTTGAGGATCGTGCCGCCGGTCTGGAGGATGTTGGACACCGACTGGCGGTCCATCTCGACGAAGTCGCCGTCGCACATGCCGGCGTAGCCGCGGCGGATGCCGACGACCTCGAGGCCCTCGGCCACGGCGCGCCGCACGACGGCCCGGATGCAGGCGTTCATGCCGGGCGCGTCGCCGCCGGAGGTGAAGACGCCGATGCGTTGGAGGTCAGGCATGCTGCGGGATTCGGGATCGGGCGATACGGGATGAGCAGAGACGTACGGGCAAGGGGCGTCTGCGCATCCCCGGTCAGGTCCGGGTGCACCCGGCCCCATCCCTCATCCCCCGTTGCGCGGGTCGACGGGCCGGGCGATGACGATGCCGGTCTGGTTGCGGATGTCGCGGACGTAAGCGGCGAGGTCCGGCGAGACCTTGACCTCGTTCGACGCCGACGACGCGTGCATGAAGCCGACGCGCCGGGCGCTGCCCTCGCCCGTGACGTGGACGAAGCCGGTGTGCGTGAAGTCCAGCCCGCCGATGCTGGTCGCCATCGCGACGACGTCGCCGGGCTGCATCGCGGCGTAGCCCGCGGCGATGCGCGCCTTCGGGATATAGACCATCTCGACGCCCGCGAGCGCGGCCTCGTGCTGGCTGACGGCCGCGAACGTCGCGTCGTCCGCGAGGTGCGGGTAGGACGCGCGGTGCGTGCTCATGAAGGTGATCCGCGGTGCGAACGGCACGCCGCCGGCTTCGGCCGTGACGTTGCGGACGATGCCGCGCGTGTCGTTGTCGGCGAGCCACTCGGAGAAGTAGTGCAGGCGCGAGGCGTAGCCGTCCATGTCGCCGCCGCGGTAGCGCATGCGCTGGATCTCGGCGAGGTACGCCTCGGGCGTCGTGTCCTCCATCGCGATCGTGTGGGCGACGGCGAGGACGTTCTCGACGAGCAGCACGCAGTCGAAGCGCGTCAGGTCGGCGATGAGCGTCTCGCGGCGCGGCGCGTCCAGCATGCCCGCGACGTAGGGCTTGCCGAGCAGCTGCATCCCGACCCACTGCACGATCTCGCCGTACGGCTTCTGCGCGATGCCCTGCGCGCGCGCCTCGGACGTGATGCGCGCGTACGCGGCCGCCGTGCCCGCGTCGAGGCGGGCGAGCGAGTCCGTGGGGACGACCGTGACCACGGCGACGGCCGGCGGCGGGCCAGCGGGTGCGCCGACGGGCGCGCTGTCGGGCGTGTCGGAGGCGCACGCGCCGAACGCGGCGAGTGCGACGGCGGCGAGGGCGACGGTGGGCGAGAACGTGGGCATCGGGGGGAGCGCTGTGCGCCGGAAGCTACGTGCCCCGAACGGCCCGCTGCGCGGCGTCGTGCGCCTGCACATCGGTTTCGACATCGGCCTGCCACGCCCCGTGGACGCGCAGCGCGGCGCGGAGGCGGCGCTCGTACTCGGCGCGCGGGATCTCGACCGTCCCGAAGCGCGCGAGGTGCGGCGTCGTCATCTGGGTGTCCAGCAGCACGAAGCCGCCCGCGCGCAGCCGCGCCACGAGGTGCACGAGCGCCACCTTGGACGCGTCGCGGCGCAGGCTGACCATGCTCTCGCCGAAGAACGCCCCGCCGATCGCGACGCCGTAGAGGCCGCCCGCGAACCCGTCGGCGTCGTGGCACTCGACGCTGTGGACGAACCCGTCGTGGTGCAGCGCCAGGTACGCAGCGACGATCTCGTCCGAGATCCACGTCGTCTCGCGGCCCGGCGCGGGCGCGGCGCACGCCTGGATGACGCCCTCAACGTCGCGGTCGCTCACGACGGTGAAGCGGCCCTGGCGGACCGTCTTCGCGAGCGTCGCGGGCCCGTGGAACGCGTCGAGCGGGAGCACGGCGCGCGGGTCGGGCGCGTAGAACGCGACGGCGTCGCCGTCGTCGGGGTCGGCCATCGGAAACGCGCCCTGCGCGTAGGCCGAGAGGAGGAGGTCGGGCGTGAGCGTCACGGGGCGGAGGGCCGGGCGCGGGGAACGTACCGCGGCGGGACCCACGCCCGCATCGCCCGACACACCGTAGGGAACGCCGCGTGGTGCGGGCGGTGGCATCTTGCGCGACCACCCGCCCGCCCATGCCGCCCGCGTTCGACGTCCGCGACCTCACCGTCCGCCTCGGCCCCGACGCCGAGGCGCTCCGGGGCGTCACGTTCTCCGTGCGCCCGGGGGAGGCCGTCGCGCTCGTCGGACCCAACGGGGCGGGCAAGACGACGCTGCTGCGCGCGCTCGCCGGCCTCGTGCCGCACGCCGGACAGGCGCACCTCGACGGCGAGCCCGTCGGGCGGATGGACGCGCGCGAGCGCGCCCGCCGCGTCGCGCTCGTCCGCCAGCAGACGGCGCTCGGCGTGGACTTCACGGTCCGCGAGGTCGTCGCGATGGGCCGCGCGCCGCACGTCGGCTGGGCCGCGCGCCTCGGCACCGCCGACACCGCGGCCATCGACGCCGCGCTCGCCGCCACCGACCTCGTCGCGTTCGCTGGCCGCTCGGTCCGGCGTCTCTCCGGCGGCGAGCAGCAGCGCGTGGCGCTCGCGCAGGCGCTCGCGCAGGACGCCCCGACGCTCCTCCTCGACGAGCCGACGGCCCACCTCGACGTCCGCCACCAGATCGACCTGCTCGACCGCGCCCGCGCCCTCGCCGACAGCGGCCGGACGGTCGTAGCCGCGCTCCACGACCTCGACCGCGCCGCCGCCTTCGCGCCCCGGATGCTGGTCCTGCACCGTGGCCGCCTCGTCGCCGACGGCCTGCCCGAGCGCGTCCTCACGCCCGCCCTCCTCGCCGACGTCTTCGGCGTCCACGCCGAGCCCGTCGCCACACCCGACGGCCTCCGCATCCGGTACCTTGGGACGGTGGGGGATGCGGGATGAGCCATGCGGGATGCGCATGCGCGCCTCGTGTTGCCCTCTGCCCATCCCGAATCCCCCCATCCCACATCCCGTGAAGGTTTACACCCGCACCGGCGACGACGGCACGACCGGCCTCTTCGGCGCCGGCCGCGTCTCCAAGAGCCACCCCCGCATCGAGGCCTACGGTACCATCGACGAGGCCAACGCCTGCCTCGGGATGGCGCGCGCCGCGATCGCATTCGGCGGTGCCCACGAGGGCCCGCGCTCGGCCGAGGCCGACGCCCTGCTCGCGCGCCTGCAGAACGAGTTGTTCGTGCTCGGCGGCGACCTCTCGGCCCCGGCCGAGACGACGTACCCCGTGCCGCGCGTCGAGGCGCACCACGTCGACGCGCTCGAGGCCGACATCGACCGGCTCACGGCGGACATCCCGCCGCTCAAGCACTTCGTCCTGCCCGGAGGCACGCCCGCCGCCGCCGCGGTCCACCTCGCGCGGACCGTCTCGCGCCGCGCCGAGCGCCTCACCGTCGACCTCGCCGCGCTCGAGGGCGTCTCGGCGGACGCGCTGCACTACCTCAACCGGCTGTCGGACCTGCTCTTCACGCTCTCGCGCTGGCTCACGCACGACGCTGGCGCGCCCGAGCCCGTCTGGGCCCCCATCGCCGACCGCACGCCGACGGCGAAGGAGTCCGGCCAGACGCCCGTCTGACCCGCATGGCCCGATCCCGCCGCCCCGCCGCCCCGCCTGCCGCGACCGCTGTCGCGTCCGCCGCCGCGCCTCCCGTCCCGCTGACGGCCGGTCGCAAACGGCTGTTCTGGGCGGTGACGCTGCTGATGCCGGTCGTCTTCTTCGCCCTGCTCGAAGGCGGGCTGCGCCTCGGCGGCTACGGCGGCGACTACCCGCTCTTCGTCCCGCTCGACACCGGAGCGGCGGAGGGCAGCGGGATTCTCTACCCCAACCACGACGTCGCGACGCGCTACTTCGCCGGCGGCTTCGTCCCCAACCCGAACGCGGACTTCTTCGCCGCCGACAAGCCCGCGGGCGGCCTGCGCGTCGTCGTCCAGGGCGGGTCGTCGGCGGCGGGCTACCCGTTTTACCGCGGCGCGTCGTTTCCGCAGGTCCTCCGGCGGCTGCTCCGCACGGCGTACCCGGACCGTACGGTCGAGGTCGTCAACACGGCGATGGCGGCCGTCAACTCGTACACGCTGCTCGATTTCGCGGACGAGGTCGTCGCGGTGAAGCCGGACGTCGTGCTGATCTACGCCGGCCACAACGAGTTCTACGGCGCGCTCGGGGCGGCGTCGTCCGAGCGGTTCGGAAGCCCCGGGCTCGTGCGGCTCTACCTGCGCCTGCGTCGGTTCCGGACCGTCCAACTCGTCCGCAACGCCGTCGCGAGCCTCCAGCGGGCGGCCGCGCCCGAGACGCCGGCGGCCGGGTCGGGGCGCCCGTCGAGCACGCTCATGGCCAACATGGTCGGGCAGCAGTCCGTCCCGATGGGGTCGGACACGTACCGGCTCGGGCTGCGGCAGTTCGAGGAAAACCTCGACGCGCTTCTCGCGCGCTACCCGGCGGAAGGCATCCCGGTCTACATCGGCACGCTCCCGTCCAACGAGGGAGACCAGCGTCCGTTCGTCGTCGCCCACGTCGACGGCCAGGGCGACCACACCGATGCCATCGCGGCCGCGGCCGCGATGGTCCGACAGGGGCAGCCTGCACCGGCCATCGCCGCGCTCCGCGCGCTCGCCGCCCAGGATTCGCTCGCCGCCGACGTCCCGTTCGCCCTCGGCCGGCTCCTGCTCGCGACCGGCGACACGACGGCTGCCGCCGCCGCCCTGCGTCGCGCGCGTGACCTCGACGCGCTGCGCTTCCGCGCGCCCGAGGCCTTCAACGGCGTCATCCGGCGCGTCGCGGCGGCACGCGGCGCGCACGTCGTGGAGTCCGAGGCCGCCTTCCGCGCCGCCTCGCCGGGCGGGATCGTCGGGCACGGGTTCATGCTCGAGCACCTGCACCCCAACCTCGACGGCTACGCGCTCCTCGCCGACACCTTCCTCGACGCGCTCATCGCCGACGGCGCGATCGGCCCGCAGCAGCGCGCCGTCCCGCCCGGCCGCTCGCTCACGCTCATCACGCCCGCGGACTCGCTCGCCGGGCTGATGCGGATCGGGCTGCTCACGCAGTCGTGGCCGTTCCGCGCGGACGAGGAGCAGCGGGCCGACACGACGGGCATCGCGCCGTTCGTGCTCGCGCAGGCGCGCGCCTCGCTCCGCGGCGACGCCGACTGGCTCGAGTCGGTCTCGGGCCTCGCCATCTATTACGCCGAGCAGGGCGACGCTGCGCACGCGCGGCAGGCCTACCTGGCCGCCGTGATGGCCTACCCGTTCCTGCCGGCCGCGCACGTCGCGTGGGCCAACTTCGAGATGGCGCAGGTGACGTCCGGCGCCGACCCGTCGCGGCTGGACGACGCGGCCAACCTGTACGAGGTCGCGCTCGCGCTCGACCCGGCCGACGTGCAAGCGTCGATGATGCTCGGCGCGCTCCGGTTGCAGGCGGGCGATGCGGCGGCCGCCGTCCCGCTCCTCGAGACGGCGTCCGCGGGGACGTCGCCGCCCGCGCAGGCGCTCTACAACCTCGCCGGGGCCTACGCCACGCTCGGCCGCTGGGACGACGCCGGCCGGACCGCGACGCGCCTCACGCAGGCGAATCCGGGCAACGCGCAGTTCCAGCAGTTCGCCGCCGCCGTCCAGGCCCGCTCCCTTCGACTGGGGCCGTGACGGTTGAAAGGTTGAAAGCGGCCAGTTGAGATAATCTCCTTCGGACAGCCACGGCACTATGAGTATGTCATCCTGAACTCGTTTCAGGATCTGCGTTTCATCTTACGTCTCAGGAACGCGAAAGACAGATCCTGAAACGAGTTCAGGATGACAATGGGAGAGGGGAGGCGGTTGACGTCGGGCGTCGGCGCGGTTGCTTTCTGCCCGCTGCCCGCTGCCCGCTGCCCGCTGCCCGCTGCCCGCTGCCCGCTGCCCGCTGCCGAAAGCGCACACGCCCGCCCGAACCGCTCGCGACTGGAATCGTATCCACTCCACATGTCCGTGCCCGCCATGACCCCCGAGACCTCCGACTCGCCGTACCCACTCGCCGAAGAGATCGCCAACTCGATCACGCACGGGCTCGGCGCCGTGCTGAGCATCGGCGCGGGCGCCGTCCTGATCACACTCGCGGCGCTTTCGGGCGACACGTGGGCCATCGTCGGCGCGTCCGTCTTCGTCGGCTCGCTCGTGCTGCTGTACACCGCGTCCACGCTGTACCACGCGATCCCGCACGCCGGGGCCAAGGCGCGGCTGCAGACGTTCGACCACTGCGCGATCTACCTCCTCATCGCCGGGACGTACACGCCGTTCCTGCTCGGCGGCATGCGCGGCGGCTGGGGCTGGGTCCTGTTCGTGACGATCTGGGCGCTCGCCGTCGGCGGCGTCGTGTTCAAGCTCTTCTTCACGGGCCGCTTCAACCTCGTCTCGACGCTCGTCTACATCGCGATGGGCTGGCTGATCGTGCTCGCGATGGGCCCGATGCGCGCGACCCTGCCGGCGTCGACGATCGCGTGGCTCATCGCCGGCGGCGTCGCGTACACGGGTGGGACGTACTTCTACCTCAACACGCGCATCCGCTACGCGCACGCGATCTGGCACCTGTTCGTGCTCGCGGGCAGCGTGTGCCACTTCGCGGCCGTCCTCACCGAAGTCCTCCGCCTCACATGACCCGTCTCGCGCTCGCCGCTCTCGTCGTCCTCGCCGCCGGTTGCGGCCCGCTCCGTCCGGTCCTGACGCCCACGCTGATCTCGGTCCCGCGTCTCGCGCCGAGCGTCGTGCCCGCTCAGGACGCCTCGACGGCCTCGGTGACGGCGACGATGCCGGGCCGCGGCGTGAGCGGGCGCGTCTTGGACCGCGACACCGGCGCAGCTCTCGCAGGCGTCGCGCTCGACGTCACGGACGCGGACGGGATGGTCGCGCAGGTCCAGACCGACCGTGACGGCGCGTTCCGCGTCTCCGGCGCCTCAGGTCTCGCCTCCATTTCGTCGGCCGGTGCCTGCCACGTGGCGCTCGACGCCCGTCCCACCGTCGAGGCTGGGCGCTCGACGGCGCTCGTCGTGCTGCTCGCGCCCGTCGCGTGCTGATCGCCGGCGTCGACGGCTGCCCGGCCGGCTGGGCCGTCGCCCTCGACCACGGCGGGGACCTGAGGTTCGAGATCGTCCCGACGATCGCCGACGTCATCGCGCGCGTGCCGGGCATCATCGGCATCGACATCCCGATCGGGCTGCCCGAATCGGGTGCGCGTGCAGCCGACCGGCTCGCGCGGCAGGCGTCCGGCCGCCCATCGTCTGTTTTCCCGACGCCCGTCCGGGGCGTGCTCGGGCTCGCGACGCACGCTGAGGCCTCGGCCCGGCACCGCGCCATCGACGGCCGCGGACTGACCATTCAGGCGTTCGGCATCCTGCCCAGGATCGCCGAGGTCGATGCTGCCCTCAGAGCGGACCTGCGGTTGGTCGAGCGTGTGATCGAGGTGCACCCCGAGGTGACGTTCGCGACGATGGCCGGCCGCCGCCTCGCGCACTCGAAAAAGACGCGCGAGGGCCGCGCCGAGCGCCTCGCCTTGCTGGCTCCCGACTTCGGGGACGCCCCGGCCACAGCCGGAACCGGAATCCTGCGCCGCCACCTCGCCCCCGACGACGTCCTCGACGCCTTCGCCGCACTCTGGACCGCTCGCCGCATCGCATCCGGCACGTCGCGGTCGCTGCCCGACCCGCCGCCGCTCGACGCCGCCGGCCTGCCGATGGCGGTCCGGGTGTGAGGGATGCAGACCGGGGCATTCCCGCCTGCTCCGGGCGATTGCCCCCACGTCGGATGCCGCGATGTCCCGGACGCCGCGACGTCCCGGCATCCACGACGTTACCCCGCGACGTCCACGCGGACGAGGCGCCACGCCGGGCCGTCCGCGCCCGCGACGATCTCGAAGCGGAGAATGACCGACGAGTCTGTGTCCGCCTCGTCCTGCGGGACGACGTTGCCCTCGCCGTCGTAGCCGACGGTGACGGTCGCGGTGCGGGCGTCGCCCTCGCGGCGCAGGGCCGTCGCGTCGAGCGCGAGCAGGGGCGCCCGGAAGGCGTCGTCGAGAAAGGCGTCCGCGAGGTCGGGCCATACGGCCGGCGCGATGCCGCCCGGCCCGACGAGCGCGAGGGGCGCGACGGCGGCCCGGCGACCGGTGCGGACGGCGGCCCGGACGGACGTCCAGAAGGCGCGGACGTCCGGCGCGGGCGCGACGGCCGGCGTGGCAGCCGCGACCGAGTCCGCGCGCAGCGAGTCGACGGCGGCGAGCGAGTCGGCCCGCAGCGAGTCGGCGAGGGCGGTGTCTGCGTAGACCGTGTCGCCCTCGGCGTAGCGGCCGGGCGCGGCAGGTATCCC
>JBBSUZ010000048.1:0-13824 GCA_038233965.1 Rhodothermales bacterium
AGCGCCTTCAGCACGACCGCGTCGAGGTCGCCGCGGAGGCGCGCGCGCAGGCGCTCGGGCGTCGAGGCCCGCGCCCGGGCGACGGCGTCGGACGTCGTGTCCGGCGCCACGTCGCGCGTCGCGGCGGCAGACGGGCGGGTCGGCGGCGCGCCGCGGATGGCGAGCGCGAGGGCCGTCGGCGCACGTCCCGCGCGGACGTGCGGCCGGCGGCCGGCGAGCAGTTCGTACAACACGACGCCGAGCGCGTAGACGTCCGTCGCCGTCGTGACGGTCTCGCCGGCGAGCTGCTCGGGCGCGGCGTACTCGGGCGTCATCGGCCGCGGCCCGTCGCCGGTGAGCGTGCCCGCCGAGGCGTCGGGGCGGAGCAGGTGCGCGACGCCGAAGTCCAGCAGCGTCACGCGCGGCGCGCCGCCCGGCGCCTCGGGGTCGGCGACGAGGATGTTGGACGGCTTGAGGTCGCGGTGGACGACGAGGCGCCGGTGGGCGTGGGCGATGGCGTCGCAGACCTGCACGACGAGGCGCACGCGCTGCTCGACCGTCGCGTGGTGGTGGTCGGCGTAGGCCGTGATCGGCTCGCCGGGGACGAGGTCGAGCACGAGAAACGGGCGCCCGTCGGGCGTCGTCCCGCCGTCGAGGAGGCGCGCGATGCCGGCGTGGTCCAGGCTGGCGAGGACGGACCGCTCCTGCGCGAAGCGCCGCACGACCTGCGCCGAGTCCATCCCTCGCCGCACGACCTTCAGCGCGACGGCCGCGTCGTGGACGCCGTCCGCCCGGCGCGCGCGGTACACGACGCCCATGCCGCCCGCGCCGATCTCGTCCTCGACCGTCCACGGCCCGACGCGCGTGCCCGGCGCGAGGCCGGCGTCATCGTCCGGGACGAGGTCGCGGCTGGCCTCGGCGAAAAGCGTGGCGAGGTCCGCGAGCGGCGCGTCGGTCCCCGTCGTGCCAGGGTCGGCGGCGAGCAGCGCGCGGACCTCGGCGGCGACGGCGGGGTCGGCGGCGTCGAGGAGCGCACGGGCGTCGGCGCTGTCGCAGGCGGCGGCGAAGAGGCGCTCGACGTCGGGCCAGCGGTCGGGGGGGAGCGGGGTCATGGGCGCAGGAGGGTTCTCTCGGGAGAGCGAGAAACGCGGCCCGGCCGGACGGCCCTGAAAAAGACGACGGACGGCCGTGCCGTCAGAGCACCGCGTTCGGGTCGAGGACGGCGGCGAGCCAGGCGCGCGCGAGGCGCCAGTCCACGCGGACCGTCGTCGGCGAGACGCCGAGGGCCTCGGCGGTCTCCTCGATCGTGAGCCCGGCGAAGGTGCGGCACTCGACGACGCGGGCCTGCCGCTCGGAGCGGAGCGCGAGGCGCGCGAGGGCCTCGTCGAGCGCGAGCAGGGCCTCGGCGCGGTCCGTCTGCCCGACGCGTTCGGCGACGCCCGTCGCGTCCAGCGAGACGCGGGCCGCACCGCCGCCGCGCTTGCCCGCGCGCCGCGCGCGCGCCCAGGCCACGAGCAGCCGCCGCATGACGCCCGCGGCGACGGCGTAGAAGTGCGCGCGGCCCTGCCACGAGACGCTGTCCGCATCGACGAGACGGAAGTAGGCCTCGTGGACGAGGTCGGTCGGGGCGAGCGTGTGGCCATCGCGCTCGCGGGCGATGTAGTGGCTCGCGATGCGGCGCAGCTCGGCGTAGACGAGCGGCATCACGCGGTCGGCGGCGCGCGCATCGCCTGAGGCACGGTCGTGGAGCAGGTGTGTGACGTCGCCGGCGGGCGAGGGGTCGGGTGGAACGTCCACGGCAGGGGCAGGCGCGGGCGGCCAAAGTAGGGCGCCGAATCGACATCGCGCACACTCCTGTCGCCGGCACACGCATCCGTTGAAATCCGCCGTGCGGCCTCGTCATTGAACCCGTCAGCCACCGCGGAAGGCCCAGCCGAACAGCGCGCCGAAGGCAGCTGAGGGCGACGCACGCATCGCGGCGTTGCGGACGTGCCCGGCCGCGCCCGACGCCTGCCCGACGCGGGCCGCAAACCGAGACTGCCGCGTAATGATCGCCGTCCGACGGCGGCGGAGGCGGGCGAACGCGTCGAGCGCGTCGGGCACGGACGCCGCGCGCTCGAGGCAGGCCGCCAGCGCGACGCCGTCCTCCAGCGCCATCGCGCCCGACTGCCCGAGGTCCGGCGTCGCCGCGTGCGCCGCGTCGCCGATGAGCACGACGCGGCCGTCGTGCGTGCGGCGGACGGGCGCGCGGTCGTAGACGTCGTGGCACAGGATGGCGGCGGCGGGCGTCGCGGCGATGGCGTCGCAGATCGGCGCGTGCCAGCCGTCGAAAAGGTGCAGCAGGGCGGCCTTCTGCGCGTCGGCGTCGGATGCGGGCTCACCCTCGCGGCGGGTCTGGATGGCGTACCAGTACGTCCGGCCGGGCCCGGCGTCGAAGCGGCCGAAGCGCACACCATCGCCCCACGTCTCCACGGTCGCGCCGGGCGGGGTGCCGCGCACCGCAGGGCCGAGCGCGCGCCAGACGGTCATGCCCGAGAAGCGCGGCGGCGCGCTGCCGATGAGCCCGGCGCGCACGCGCGACCGCAGGCCGTCCGCCCCGACGAGCAGCGGCGTCTCGATGGCCGCACCGCCGACGTCCACGCGGACCCGGTCGCCGAGATCCGTGAAGCCGTCGACGCGCGCGGACGTCCGGACGGCGGCGTCGGGCAGGGCATCGCGGAGGGCGGCGAGCAGTTCCCCGCGGTGCGCGCACAGCGCGACGCCGCTGATGGGGACGTGCGCGAGCTGTCGGCCGCGGGTGTCGCGGATCGTGATCGACGTCGCCCGGCCGGACGTCGCCGCGACGGCGTCCAGCACGCCGAGGCGGGCGAGGGCGCGCGTCGCGTTGGGCCACAGCCCGATGCCGGCCCCGGCCTCGCGCAGCGCTGCTGCCTGCTCGTGCGCCACGGCCTCGACGCCGACGGCGCGCAGCGCGATCGCCGCCGCCAGCCCCGCGATCCCGCCGCCGGCGACGACGGCGCTCGGGGCGGCGCTCGAGGCGGGGCTCGAAACGGGAGCGGGCATTCGGTCGGGTCGGCAGGGCACGCCGAAGCTAGCCGCCGCCGGTCCCCTCGTCGGGCCACCACGGTGACGGTGCGGTCGGCCCGAGCGCCGGTTCGCGGAGACGCACGGACGGCGAGACCCGCTTGCCACCGACGATCGCGGACGAGTTGTGCGCAGGTTTGAGCCGCCGTGACATGAACGCACCCGAGGACCTATCCGGAACACGCCCTGTCGGTGTGAGCGGAGCGGCCCACCTGCGAACCCAGCGTCCTGACTTGCTGCGCCGTCCTTCGGATACCGCGTCGCCCCCTTCCTCCCACGGACACCTCGCGCTTCTCGGCCCTCTTCAAACAGCATTGAGTATATTGGCGTTCGGCCTCCAGGGGGCGGCAGTCCTAACGCTGCCCTCATTAATCCTCTTCTCGAGCCTCATCTCCGGCACGAGTTCGTCAGCAGCGCACGGCGCTGGCATCGTCGGCCCTGTTCGATAGCGACGCGAGCGGACTGCCCGTCTCGCCACACTGCCCGAGTGACTCGCCGCCACGCGCTCGGCTGGCCATCGCGCCGGCGCCGTCACCCTGTAGAATCTCGCGCTCGCCGATGACGGCAGGCGCTGCCGCCGCCCCCTGTGGGACGACACGGCCGGGCGCACCGGCATGGCTCCGGCGCGAGCCTCCCGGACGCACGCGGCTCCGAGGCACCTCGGCCCTGACAGACCTGCAGCCGGTAGCCCTCGGCCGCATCCCGACCGGCCCTGTGAGCAGGTCCGCTCCAGAACCGCGTAAAGACCCGTAGACCCCTACCGCACCGTTATGATATCCGCCCGCTACGCCGCTCTCGTTCTCGCCGGCGCCCTCGCCGTCTCCGCCAGCCACGCCCAGACGCCCGACGCCCTCCGCCGCGAAGGAAACGTCCCCGACCTCGCCGAGGCCACGGCCGCACCGACGGCCGCGCTCCCTCTAGTGGGTGCCGGGCTCGCCCCGCGCGAGATCCCGTACCAGGGCGTGCTCACCCAGAGCGGGGCCCCGGTGACGACCTCCACGTCGGTCGCCTTCTCCCTGTACGAGACCGCCTCGGGCGGCTCGGCCGTCTGGAGCGAGACGCAGACGGTTACGCCCGACGCCGGCGGCGGCTTCGCCGTGCGCCTCGGCACCGTGACGGCGCTCAACGTCGGCATCGGGGGCGCGCTGTGGTTGCAGGTGAGCGCGGGCGGGACGGCGCTCGGCCCGCGGACGCCGCTCGGGTCCGTCCCGTACGCGCTGTCGCTCTACGGCGTCCGCGTGACCCCGAACTCGAACGCGAGCCTCGCGCCGTCCATCGCCGCCGGGCACCCGTCGAACGTCGCCTCGGGCGACGAGAGCACCGTCAGCGGCGGCAACACCAATACCGCGAGCGGCGGCCGGTCCACCGTCGGCGGAGGAACGTCCAACGTGGCCTCGGCCGCAGACGCCACGGTCGCAGGCGGGATCCTGAACGTCGCCAGTGGCGGTGGCGCTGCCGTCGGAGGAGGACGCCAGCACGTCGCCAGCGGCAACCGCGGAACGATCGGCGGCGGCTTTGGCAACCGCGCCTCCGGAGACTACTCCACGGTCCCCGGCGGGTACCAGAACCAGACCCGAGGCAACGACAGCTTCGCCGCCGGTGTGCAGGCCCGAGCCATCCACAACGGCACCTTCGTCTGGGCCGACGGGTCCTCCATCACGGATTCGCTCGTCTCGACGGGCTCCAACCAGTTCCTCGTCCGCGCGATCGGCGGTGTCGGCCTCGGCACCAACGCGCCGCTCGCCCGCATGCACCTCCGCAACGAGGCCCAGGCGCTGAAAGGCACCGCGCTCGAGAGCGACGACATTGTCGTGGAGGCGCTTGACGCCGTGGTCGGCCTCTACAGCCCGAGCGCAGGCCTCTGGGGCTCGGCTCTCGCCCTCGGCGAGGTCACCGCGACGGGCACGCTGGCCAACAAGTGGAGCATCGCGCGGCGGACTGGCGGCACCGGCGGCCTGTACTTCTCCTTCGGCACCGACAGCAACTACGCCACCAACGATGCCCAGATGGTGATCGAGACCGGCGGCAACGTGCGTGCCGACGGCAGCTTCATCGGCGGCGGCGCCGACCTCGCCGAGTTCTTCCCGCTCGCGCCGGGCGCCGCGGCGCCTGTGCCGGGCTCGGTCGTCGGGATGACGGCCGGGCGCGTCTCGGTAGAGACGGCCGGGGCCGAGCAGCTCATGGTCGTCTCGAGCGACCCGGCGTTCGTGGGCAACCCGGCCGCCGAGGCGGGCGGCGTGCTCGTGGCGCTCGTCGGGCAGGCTGAGGTGCGGGTGACGGGCCCGGCCGTGTCGGGCGACGTGCTCATCGCGAGCGGGGCATCGGACGGCGCGGCGCGGGCGGTGTCGCCGGGCGCCTACGCTCCGGCCCGAGACGGCGCGGTCCTGGGCCGCGTGTTGAGCGCGGCCGACGGCCGTGTGGTGGCGCTCGTCGGCGTGGACGAGGCGTCGGCGCTGCGGGCAGTCATCGCGCGGCAGCAGGACGAGATCGACCGGCAGCGCGAGGCCCTGGACGCGCTCACGGCGCGGTTCGAGGCGCTCGACGCCCGCCTGACGCTCCTGCCGTGACGCCGCCGAGGTACGCACGCCTGGTCTCTTCCCTTCCCGCCCCGACTCCATGACGTCCATCGCACGCCTCGCCGGCCTCGGCGCCCTGACGGTCGCGGCCCTGACTGCCGCGTCGCCGCCCGCCGCCGCCCAGATCCAGCTCACGCGCGCCGTCATCAGCGGCGGCGCGACCGCCGCCTCGGGCGGCACCTACACGCTCCGCGCGACCGTCGGCGAGCCCACCGTCGGGAGCGTCGCGGCCGGCCCGACGACGCTCTGCCAGGGCTTCTGGTGCGCGACGATTCCCTGGCCGGTCGAGCTTGACGTGCGCGTCGTACTCCAGGGCGCGTACAGCGCCGTCGCGAACGCGATGCGCGCCGACCTCACGCTGCCCGCCGTCCAGCCCTACGCCGCCGCGGTCTACAACGGAACGCCGCTGGACTACGACGGTCCGGAGACCAACGCCAGCCCGCCGCCGACCGCCGTCGACTGGGTGCTGGTCCAGCTCCGCACGACGCCCGCCGCGGCCGACGCCGTCGAGACCGTCGCGGCACTGCTGCTGGCCGACGGGACCATCGTCGACGCCTCGGGCACGGGGTCGCCGACGTTCACGACGGCCACGGCCGGCGCCTACCACGTCGTGGTGCTGCACCGCAACCACCTCGCGGCCATGACCGCGGCGCCGGTCACGGCCCTGGCGGACCTCACGACGGCGGGCGCGGCCTACGGAACGGCGGGCACGGCGCCCCTCGGCGGCGGCGTCTTCGGCCTCTGGGCCGGCGACGGCGACGGCAGCGGCACCGTTCTCGCGCCGGACCGCCAGACGGTCTGGCTGCCGCAGGTCGGCGCGGTCGGCTACCGCGCCGGCGACTTCCTCCTCGACGGCTCCGTGCTCGCCGACGACCGGCAGACGCTGTGGCTGCCCAACGTCGGCCGCCAGAGCCAGGTCCCGGGCGCGTCCGCCCGCCCGGCCGCCGACGCCGCTGCGGACGCGCCGTGAGCTGTCTGCCCACGTTTTCTCCCATGCCCTCTCACCTTCCCACACCCCTCCCGACCATGCTCCGCCTCCCGCTCCTCCTGGCCGCTGCGGCGCTGATGGCCCTGCCGGCCGACGCCCAGACCCCGGACCCGCTCTGCCCGACGCGCTTCGTCGACGGCGCGTTCGTCGAGACCTCGACCGGCCCCTACGCCCTAGGCGACATCTTTGAGGCGACGCTGATGCTC
This sequence comes from Rhodothermales bacterium, assembly GCA_038233965.1. Classification (GTDB taxonomy): domain Bacteria; phylum Bacteroidota; class Rhodothermia; order Rhodothermales; family Rubricoccaceae; genus DASVSE01. The sequence goes on from JBBSUZ010000048.1 coordinate 6,834, forward strand.
TCGACGCCCCAGGCGGGCGAGGACATCGGCGTCTCGACGATGGTCGTGGACTACAACAACGCCGCGATGACCTTCGCCGCCGCACCCGTCAAGAACGTTGACTACGTCTGGCTCCGCTACGACGGCTTCCCCCGGCCGACCATCGACGGCGGGCAGGCGGCGTACAACGGCGAGGTCCGCGTGACGGACTCGTCGCGCCTGGTCCCCTTCCCCGAGCTGCAGTTCTCGACGTCGCCCAACGGCCGCGGCGAGGCCCTCCCGACGACGCCGACGGCCGTCCTTCGGATGCGCTGGACCGTCATCGACGCGACCAAGGGCATCGTCGTCACCCCGCGCAGCCAGCAGTGGTACAACGGGCCGGGCGGCCCCAACGGCTGCTACTCGTCCGGCACGTGGGCCGGCCTCGAGATCGGGCAGCAGCAGGTCACCGGCGCCGCCGGCTGGCGGATGCTCAGCGCCCCCGCCGGCGCCCTCACCCCGACCGTACTCGGCGGCATCAACCACCTCCAGGGCATCCCCGGCTTCTCCGACGCCGCCGCGCCGAACCTGCTCGCTGGCTACTCGGGCTCAGCCTACCTCGAGCCGGCCGCCGCCGGCACGCCCTTCGTCTCAGGCACGGGCCTGCTGTGGTACCTCTACGCTGCCGCCGATTTCCCCGGCGCACCGCCCGCGGCCTTCAAGCCGCTGCCGATGACGCTCCGGCACGCGGGCGCCTCCGCGGCGTCGCTCACGGCCGGCGGCCAGCTCAGCGTGAACGCCGTCGCCGTCCCGCTCCACGCGGCCGGTGACCGCTGGAACCTCGTCGGCAACCCGTTCGCGACGGGCCTCGACGTGACGCAGCTCGCGGCCGTCGGCGGCGCGCTCAACAGCGCCATCGTGCAGATCTGGGACGCCGGGCCGGCCGGGACGGGCACGTACGTCCTCTCGTCCGACCCCGCGCTCGGCGGCGTCGTCGCGGGCTGGCAGGGCTTCTTCCTCGAGAACGCCACGGCGACGGGCCTCTCGGTCCCCGTCGCCGCCCGCGCGGTCGCGGGGCCGTTCGTGACGCGCTCCGCCGCTGCGGACTCGGCGTTCGCGGGCCGCACCGCCACGCACACGGTCGCCTTCACGCTCGACGGCACGATGTCCGACGGCACGCCGACGCTCGACCGCGCGCTCATCCTCTCCATCGACCCCGCGGCGAGCGCGGGCTGGGACCTCAACGACGCGACGAAGCTGACGCCGCTCGCGGCGTCCTCCGCCGTGCTCGCCTTCACCGGCGACCGCGACGGCGTGCCGGTGCTGAAGGCGCAGGACGCCCGCCCGCTGCCCGACGGCGGCTTCGCCGTCCCGCTCGCGCTCGACGTCGCCGGGGCGGACGCTGCGCTGACGCTGCGCTGGGACCCCGCCGCGCTGCCCGACGCGCCGGCCACGCTCACCGACGCGCACTCCGGCACGACCGTCGACATGCACGCGGTGGACCGCTACGCCTTCACGTCCGCGCCGACGCGTGCTGCCCGCGGCGTGCTCACCCCCGCGGCGTGCTCACCCCCGCGGCGTCGCTCACGGACGCCGGCGAGCGGTTCGTGCTCACGGTAGGCCGCGCGGCCGTGGCGTCGGGCGAGGCCCCGGCCGTGACCGCGCTCGCGCTCGACGTGCCCGCACCGAACCCGTTCCGCGACCGCGCGACGGTCCGCTTCGCGATGCCGGCCGCCGGCCCCGCCCGCGTCGCGGTGTACGATGTGCTCGGCCGCGAGGTCGCCGTGCTCGCCGACGGCGAGCGGGCGGCGGGCCGCCACGAGGTCACGTTCCAGAGCGCGGGCCTGGCGTCGGGCGTCTACGTGATCAGGCTCACGGCCGGCACGGCGACGGTCGTCCGCCGCGCCACCATCTCGCGGTAACCGGAACGCCGGGCGGTCTTGACAGGCAGGGGTCGCAGGTCCAGACGGACCAGCGGCCCCTGCTGCCGTTCCGGGCGGTAGGTTCCGGCCTCCCATTCCCCGCCTCGCCGGGCGCACCCGAACCTATGTCCGCCGCCGTCCCGTTCGATACTGCCGCCGCGATGTTTCTCGGCCTCGAGGCCCGTTACGCCGGGACGGGCAAGGCCGCGCTCGGCCGCCTCGACCGTGAGACCAAGACGTGGGTCGACATCTCGTGGGACGCCCTCGCCGCGGACGTCCGCGCGCTCGCCGGCTTCCTCGTCGCGCGCGGCGTGCAGCCCGGCGACCGCGTGGCCGTGCTGAGCGAGAACCGCCCCGAATGGCCCACGGCCGACCTCGCGGCGCAGATCATCGGCGCCGTCAACGTCGGCATCTACCCCACCCTGCCGGCCCCGCAGGTCGCGGCGATCCTGCGAGACAGCGGGGCCGTCGCGGTCGTCGCGTCGACGGCGATTCAGGTGCGGAAAGCCGTCGCGTCGCTCGCCGAGTGCCCCGAGGTGCGGGTCGTCGTGGCGATGTCGGCGCCGAAGGGCGGCGAGACCGAGCGGGTCGTGACGTGGCAGACGGCGCTCGCCGAGGGCCGCGCGGCGGGCCGCGGCGCCGAGGTCCAGGCGCGCGCCGAGACCGTCACGCCCGGCGATCTGTCCGCGCTCATCTACACGTCCGGCACGACGGGCGAGCCCAAGGGCGTCCGGATGACGCACCGTAACCTAACGGCCAACGTGCTGGCGGTCCACGAGCGGATCGCGGTCGCCGAGACCGACTCGGTCCTGTCGTTCCTGCCGCTCAGCCACGCCTTCGAGCGCACGACGGGCTACATGACGCTGCTCTCGGGCGGCGGCCAGATCGTCTACGCCGAGAGCACGGACACCGTCGCGCGCGACCTGCCCGAGGTGCGGCCGACGATCCTCGTGTCGGTCCCGCGCCTGTTCGAGAAGATCCACGCGGCCGTCGTCAAGGCGGCGTCCGAGGGCGGGCCCGTCAAGCAGCGCGTGTTCGACTGGGCGGTCGGCGTCGGGACGGCCGTGGCGGCGGAGCGGCGGGCGGGCCGCGAGCCGGGCGTGCTCCTCCGCGCGCAGCACGCCGTCGCGACGCGCCTCGTGTTCCAGACGCTGCACGACAAGATGGGCGGCCGCATCCGCTTCGCCGTCTCCGGCGGGGCCGCCCTGCCGGCGAGCGTCGGGACGTTCTTCGAGGCCGCAGGCGTCAAGGTCATCGAGGGCTACGGGCTGTCCGAGACCGCGCCCGTGCTCGCCGCCAACCCCTACGACGCGCCGCGCGTCGGGACGGTCGGGCACGTCTTCCCGGACGTCACGGTCGCCATCCGCGACCTCCACTCGGGGCGGATCCTCGGCGAGATCGAGGGCCGGTCGTACCCGAGCGGGCTCACGACCGGGGCCGGCGAGATCCTGGCCCGCGGCGCGTCCGTGATGGAGGGCTACTGGAACAAGCCCGAGGCCACGGCCGAGGTCTTCGACGCGCAGGGCTGGTTCCGGACCGGCGACGTTGGCCGCTTCGAGGACGGCTACCTCCGCATCACGGACCGCATCAAGCACATGATCGTGACCAAGGGCGGCAAGAACGTCTACCCGGGCCCGATCGAGGAGCGCCTCTCGGCGAGCCCGCTCGTGGACCAGGTCCTCGTCGTCGGCGAGGCGCGCGAGTTCCTGACGGCCCTCATCGTCCCCGACGTCGACGCGCTCGCAGCCGCGGCGGCAGCCGGCGGCTGGACAGTCCCGGCCGACCCCAACGACGCGCCCGAGGCCGTCGCCCTGTTCACGGCGCTCGCCCGCGAGCAGGCGCGCGAGGCGGCCAGCCACGAGAAGGTCCGCGACGTCCGCCTCGTCGCCGAGCCGTTCTCGGTCGACAACGGCCTGCTCACGCCGACGATGAAGCCGCGCCGCGCGCTCATCGAAGGGCGCTACGCGGGCCTCGTGGACGACATGTACACCGTCGAGGCGTAGCGCTGGACGTCGGGCAATCCGGGATGCCTCGTGCCCACGGATTCGGACAGAGGCGTATCGTCGGGGCACACCTCTCGATGATGCCATGCGCCTTGCGCCTCTACTGAGCCTGCTGCTCACCGCCGGTGCTGCTGCCCAGACCGCCCCCACGCCGGGGACGTGCGCGCTCGGGAGGGCAGAGGCCCTTATCCACCCGGGCCAGATCGAGGCCGCCGTCTACAACACGGGCGCGCTGTTCTTCGGCAACGACCGGACGAACGGGGACGGCTACCTCATCCCGCGCGGTTCGGGCATCTCGCCTCTCGAAACCGCCGGGCTGTGGCTCGGCGGAAAGGTCGGCGGCGAGATCCGCGTCGCCGGGGCGCGGTACTCCAGCTTCACCTTCTGGCCCGGTCCACTCGGCGATGGAGGCACGGCACCCGCCGACTGCTCCGTCTACGACCGCATCTACCGCGTGAGCCGGCGGGACGTCGCCGCCTACCTCGCCGGCGGCGCACCGACGGCGGACCTGCGCGACTGGCCGGCCGCTCTCGGGGCACCGGTGCTCGACGGCGACGGCGTCGCCGGCAACTACAACCTCGCCGGTGGCGACCAGCCTGCGCTGCGCGGCGACGACGCCGCGTGGTGGCTCATGAACGACGTCGGCAACGCCCACCGCGTCACAAACTCGCCAGCACTTGGCGTGGAGGTCCGCGTCGAGGCGTTCGGCTTCGACGTGGCGCCGAACAGCGCGAGCAGCAGGTTGAGCGAGACGACGTTCTACCGCTACACGGTCACCAACCGCACCGCGCAGACGATCGACTCGCTGTACGCCGGATTTCTGTTCGCCCCGGCTCTGGGCAGCAACTACGTCGGGACCGACACGACGACGGCCACGGCCTACGCCTACAACGCGTCCAACTCCTCCAGCATATACGGTGCGGCCCCACCGGCGATCGGCTTTCAGGTCGCGCACGGGCCGGTCGGAATGCCCAACGGCCGCGACGACGACCGCGACGGAACGGTGGACGAGCCCGGGGAGCGCCTGCGCCTCACCGCGTCGCCTTATTTCATCAACGGCGCCTCATTACCTGCGGTCACGGACCCGAGCACGACCGAAGCGTACTTCAACTACCTCCGCGGCCGGTGGGGGGACGGCACGGTCAAGCGCGAGCGGGGCGCCGGCTACGGCGAGACACAGGGGGCGGTCACGCCGTTCTCGTTCGCGGGCGACCCGGTCGCTGGGAACCCGTGGAGCGAGGTCAACAACGGCACGTCGAGCCCCCGCAATCAATCAGGCCAGCGCCGCACCACGTCGGTGACGGGCCCGTTCCGCCTCGCGCCCGGTGCGTCCGAGACGGTCACGTTCGCCTTCCTGTACGCCCGGGGCACGTCCAACCTCGACTCGGTCACGCGCCTGCGCGGCCTCGCCGGCGTCATCCGGAGCGTCTTCGCCGACGGAGACCTCGAGCCCGTGCGCGTGACGGCCGGCGCACTGCCCGTCGTCTCACAAGACGTCCGCCTCTCGCGCCCGTTCCCCAACCCGACGTCCGGCCGGGCGACCGTGACCTACGAGATGCCCGCCGGGACGCTGCTCCGCGCGACGCTGCTCGACGTGCTCGGCCGCGAGATCGCGGTCCTCATCGATGGTCCGACCGCGTCAGCGACGGGCGAGTTCGCCATCGACGGGTCACGGCTCGCGCCGGGCGTGTACCGCGTCCGCGTCGTGGTCCCGGCCGCCGAGCAAATCCTCCACCTCGTCGTCGCCCGCTGACGCGCGAGGTTCGTCCAGCCTTCACCCGCGCCGACTGCCGCGCCCGCCTGGAGGCCGTAGATTCTGGCCTTCGGGATGTGGCGCAGCCCGGTAGCGCGCCTCGTTCGGGACGAGGAGGTCGTGGGTTCGAATCCCGCCATCCCGACCAGTCGGAGCCCCCGGATGCATTCAAGCATCCGGGGGCTCTGACGTTTGCCCAACGGCCGTCGAGCGCCAGATCGAGGCAGACCCGCGGACGCGGACGTCTGCGCCGTGCTCGCCCGCGAGGTCGCGGTCGCCCACGAGGGCCCGTTCGCAGGTGCGCTCCGGGTGCCGGGCGAGGGCCTGCGCCCGGGCGTCTACCTGCTCCGCGTGCGGACGGGCGAGACGGAGCGGACCGTCCGCCTCGTGCGTCAGTAGCGCCTACTGTCAGAAGCATCTACGCGGCCGGCTCCCCCACCGGGAGCCGGACCGTGTCACGCCTCGACGGTCCACGTGTCGCCCTCGGCGAGGAGCGCGGCGACGTCGCCGGGGCCGCGGCGGGCCGTCACCTCGGCGACCTGCGCGTTGAGGAGCGCGTCGTAGGTCGGGCGGAGTTCGCGATAGAGGACGCCGAAGGGGCGCGGGAGGTCGGCTGTCCAGAAGAGCTGGTCCGTGATGATGTGCGCGAGCGTGCGGTCGGTCGCGTCGTAGACGAGCACGTCGGAGGCGCCGTCCTTTTCGACATCGACCTCGCGGATCGTCAGCCCGTCGAGGCGCAGGCCGCGGGTCCCGTTGGCGAACAGCAGCGGCTGGCCGTGCTCGACGAACAGCGAGCGCTCGGCCTTCGTCTCGCGGTCCGTGAAGTCCGCGAAGGCGCCGTCGTTGAAGATGTTGCAGTTCTGGTAGATCTCGACGAACGACGTCCCGCGGTGCGCGTGCGCCTCGCGCAGGACGGCCTGCATGTGCTTCGGGTCGCGGTCCAGCGTCCGCGCGACGAACGTGCCCTCGGCGCCGAGCGCGAGCGCGGCCGGGTTGAACGGGTGGTCGAGGGATCCGTACGGCGTCGACTTGGTGACCTTCCCGACCTCGGACGTCGGCGAGTACTGGCCCTTCGTCAGGCCGTAGATCTGGTTGTTGAACAGCAGCACCTGCACGTCGAGGTTGCGGCGCAGCATGTGGACCGTGTGGCCGGCCCCGATCGAGAGCGCGTCGCCGTCGCCGGTGACGATCCAGACGTCGAGCTCGGGCCGGGTGGACTTGAGGCCGGTCGCGATGGCCGGCGCGCGGCCGTGGATGGAGTGGAAGCCGTACGTGTTCATGTAGTACGGGAAGCGGCTCGAGCAGCCGATGCCGGACACGAACACGACGTTCTCGCGGTGCGTGGCGAGCTCGGG
>JBBSUZ010000049.1:0-13567 GCA_038233965.1 Rhodothermales bacterium
CAGCGCATCGGCGGCGGGACGTGGGTCCGCCTCGGCACCTTCCGCTTCGCGCCCGGCCGCGCCCGCGTCACGCTGAGCAACGAGTCGGCCGTGCTCGGCCGGACCGTCTCGGCCGACGCCGTCCGCTTCGGCGGCGGGATGGGCTCGGTCCAGCGGGCCGGCGAGACCGGCGGCCGCCCGCGCTGGACCGAGGGCGCGCGCTACTACGAGCAGTTCGCCGGCGCCCCAGACTCCGTCTACTCGCCCGAGCGCGCCGACCGCGGCGACGACTACAAGGACGACTACAAGGGCCGCGGCGAGTGGGTGAACTGGCTCGTCCGCCAGGGCGTCCCCGTGGACCTCTCGCTCGCGCTCCACACCGACGCCGGCCTCACGACGGACAGCACGGCCGTCGGCACGCTCGGGATCTTCTACGGCCGCGCCAGCCGCGCCGCCGGCGGACGTCCGCGTGCGTCCAACCGCGACGTCGCCGCCCGCATCCAGGGGCAGATCGTCTCGGACCTGCGCGCGCTCTACGACCCGCGCTGGACGCAGCGCGAGCTGCGCAACCGCGACTACTCCGAGGCCGCCCGGCCCGAGGTCCCGGCGGCGCTCATCGAGATGCTGTCGCACCAGAACCTGACGGACATGCGGTTCGCGCTCGACCCGCGCTTCCGCTTCGACCTCGCGCGTGCGGTCTACAAGGGAGCCGGCCGCGTGCTCGCGGCGCAGGACCGCACGACGTTCGTCCCGCAGCCGCTCGCGCCGGCCCACCTCACCGCACTCTTCGACGCCGCCAGCAACGTCATCGTGACGTGGCAGCCGACGGCCGACCCGATCGAGCCGACGGCCCGCTCCGAGCGCTACCGCCTTTACACGCGGCGCGGCGAGGGCGGGTGGGACGCCGGCCGGCTCGTCGAGGGCACCGAGGCCGTGCTGCAACCCCCGCCGCCGGGCGAGGTGCTGAGCGTCCGCGTCGCCGCGATCAACGCGGGCGGCGAGAGCGCGCCCTCCGAGGCGCTCGCGGTCGGACGCAGCGGGCAGCCGGGGCCGGCCGTGCTCGTCGTGGCCGGCTTCGACCGCATCGCCGCGCCCCAGATCGTCGAGTCGCCCGTCGCCGCGGGCGTCCGGGGCGACGAGGGCGTGCCGGACGTCGTCGACCTCGCGTACACCGGCGCGCAGACCGACTTCGACCCGCGCTCGGTCTACCGCGACGACGACCGCCCCGGCCACGGCGCGAGCCGCGACGACGCGCCGGGCCGGCCCGTCGCGGGCAACACGCACGACTTCGTGGCCGTCCACGGCCGCGCGCTCCTCGCGTCGGGCCGCTCGTTCGTCTCGGCGAGCGACGAGGCCGTCGAGGACGGGACGGTCCCGCTCTCGGGCACCGTGGACCTGCTGCTCGGCGAGGAGCGGACGACGCCCGCGCCGGGCTGGCGACCGCTCCGCGGCCCGGACTTCGAGGCGCTCCCGGCGGCCATGCGCGCCCGCCTCGCCGCGTTGGTCCAGAGTGGTGGCAAGCTCATCGTCTCGGGCGCGCACTGGGCCGGCGACGCCACGCGCTCGCCCGGCGGCGCCGACTTCCTGCGCGACGTCCTGGGTGTCCGCGCCGCGCCCGCCGCCTCGTCCGATGGCACCGTCGAGGGGCCGATGCTCGCCGACCCGGTGCGGTTCAACACGGTCCGCAGCCCGGACCTCTACGCCGTCGAGGCGACGGACGGCATCGAGGCCGCGGGCGACGGCGCGCTCGCGCTGCGCGTGGCGCGGACGGGCGCCGGCGCGGGCGTCGTGCGCCGCGGCCAGACGGTGGCGCTCGCCTTCCCCATCGAGGCGCTGCTGACGGAGGACGACCGAGCCGCCGTCGTCGCGGCGGCGCTCGCGGCACTGGAGTAGACCTAACTGTGAGATGTCCGGTTTAGAGGTGGCGGAGCCCGTATCGCCGGGGTGCACCGACGTCCGTCGTGCACTCACCCACTCCCGACCCGATGCCCCGCCTCCCGCTCTTCAGTAGCGTGCTCGCTGCCGCGCTCGTCCTCTCGGCCTGCACGGACGACTCGGCCGACGCACCGGCTGCTGCCATGCCCGATTCGTCGGCGATGGCGAACGAGCCGCAGCCCGACCTGTCCGGCACGCGCGCCGAGCGCGCCGCCGCGGCCGGCCTCTCCGACGAGAATGTCGCCTTGATCGACTCGACGGGCGTCACGGCCTACGTGCCCGTCATGCCGGCCGGCTGGGAGGTCGAGGACGTCTTCACGGAGCGCGACGGCGACGGTCCGGTCCTGCCCAACTACACGATCACGTACCGAAGCCCCGCCGGCGCGTGCGTGTTCGTCAACGCAGCAACGGAGGGCCTGGGCGGTGTCTTCGTCGCCGATCCGCCGAACGAGCGCGCCGTGTTCGTGCCGGGCGTGCCGATGGACGCGCCCGCGCGCCTCGGCTGGGCCACGGCTGCGGACTCGTCGGTCGAGTGGGGAGCCGGGCTGGTGCAGACCGAGTGGTTCGGCCGCGGGATGCCGCAGCTCGGCGTCTCCACAGGCACCGATGAGGGCTGCCAGAATGCGTCGCCGGACGAGGTCGAGGCCGTCCTCAAGACGCTCCGTCCGCTCGACCCGGACGACGACGTGCTGCTCAACTGACCTGTCGCTTCAACCGCTTCTCGACCAGAATGTCCATCTCCACGATGTCTCTGCGGGCCGGCACCCTCCTTGGGTCGCTGCTCATTTTCTCTGCCTGCACTCCCGAGGCGCCGGCCACCGGCGCGACAGCGGATGGGCCGGCTCAGCCGCAGCCGGACCTGTCTGGCACGAAGGCCGAGCGTGCCGCGGCCGCGGGCCTCTCGGCCGAAGACGTCGCCTACCTCGACTCGACCGAGGTCCCGGTCTACGTCCCGGTCGCCCCTCAGGGCTGGCGTCTCGAAGAGGCGTTCACGGAGCGGGACGAGGCCGCCCGGACGTTCGTCCGCTTCTACTCGGTGACCTACCGGACGCCCGACAGCACCTGCGTGAGCATCTCCGGGATGGAAGGGCCGCGCGAGCCCTGGGCGAGCGCTCCGCCGCACGAGCGCCCCGTGGTCGTGCCCGGAGTCCCGACGGCCGGGCCGGTTCGGCTCGGGTGGGGCGTCAGCGGCGAGGACGCCGCGGGCTGGGAGGACGGCCTCGCCGCGACCGAGGGGTTCGGGGCGGGGCCGGCGTCGTATGTGGTCGGGACGTCCAGCGACGACGGGTGCCGCATGGCCACGCCCGAGGACGTCGAGACGCTGCTCACCACGCTCCGCGCGCTCGACCCGGACGACGACGTCGCGCTGAACTAGCGAGGCCGTCACGGAGACGCGCGTTCGGCCGGGCTAGCTTGGCCGGATGCCGCAGTTCGTCGGAGTCGTCCCGCTGAGCCCCGTCGAGGGCGTGTTCACGTACCGCGTGCCTCCGGACCTCGCGGCCGAGGCCGGCGTCGGGGCGCGTGTGCTCGTGCCGTTCGGGCGGCGCGCGCTTACGGGCGTCGTCGTGCAGGTGGATGCCGAGCCGAACGAGAAGGCGAAGGATCTGCTGGACGTGCTCGACCCGCCCGCCGAGGGCCTCACACCCGAGCTACTCGCGCTGACGCGCTGGATCGCCGGCTACACGCTCTGCTCGTGGGGCGAGGCGCTGAAGTCCGCGCTTCCGAGCGGCTCCGAGGTCGAGAGCCGCCAGACCGTCCGCGCCCTCGCCGACCGCTGGCCCGAGGCGGACGGGCAGGCCGTGCTCGACGCCCTCGCCGGGCGCGACGGGACGTCGCTCGCGAGTCTCGCAGAGGCGCTCGGCCGGGCGTCCGCGCCCCAGAGCCTGCTGCGCCGGATGAGCGAGGCTGGGGCCGTGAGCGTCCTCACCGAGATGCAGGCGGCCCGCGCGCGGCCGCTCGTCGCCAAGCACCTGCGCCTGACGGCCGGCGGAGAGGCCGAGCCCACGGGCGCGAAGCAGCAGGCCCTGCTCGACGTGCTCGCGCGCGGCCCGCAGCGCCAGTCCGACGCCCTGCGCGAGGCCGGCGCGTCCGCCTCGACCGCCGCGTCGCTCGCCCGCCTGGGCCTCGTCGACGTCTACGACGCCGAGGTCGAGCGCCGCGCCGACGGCATGGACGATGCGCGCACCAACGCCGACCCGCCGCCCGCGCTCAGCCTGCATCCTGCCCAGATCTCCGCGCTCGACGCCATCGTCGGGGCCGTCGAGGCGCACACGCCGGCGACGTTCCTGCTCGACGGCGTCACGGGCTCGGGCAAGACCGAGGTCTACCTCCGCGCCCTCCGCGCCTGCCTCGACGCGGGGCGCACGGCCATCGTGCTCGTCCCCGAGATCGCACTCACGCCGCAGACCGTCCGCCGCTTCACGGCCCACTTTCCCGGGCAGGTCGCCGTCATGCACAGCCGGATGAGCCCCGGCGAGCGCCTCGACGCGTGGACGCGCATCCGGAGCGGGCAGTACCCGGTCGTCGTCGGGCCGCGCTCGGCCGTCTTTGCGCCGGTCGAGAATCTCGGGCTCGTCGTTGTGGACGAGGAGCACGAGGCGAGCTACAAGCAGTTCGACCCGGCCCCGCGCTACCACGCCCGCGACGTCGCGGTGATGCGCGCGCACCGCGCCGGGGCCGTCTGTGTGCTCGGCTCGGCGACGCCCAGTCTCGAGACCGTTGCGAATGTGCGGGCGGGCAAGTACGTCCGCCTCGTGATGGCCGAACGGGTGCCCGTCAACGGCCGCGAGCCCGCACCCCTCCCGCCCGTCCGTGTGATCGACCTCACGCGCGAGCGCGAGGTCCGCCGGCTCAAGGGCGCGCTCTCGCACCCGCTCCGCGAGGCGATCACGGCGCGGCTCGCGCGCGGCGAGCAGACGATCCTGCTCCAGAACCGCCGCGGCTACGCACCCGTCCTCCAGTGCGAGGACTGTGGGCACACGCCGATGTGCCGCGACTGCGCCGTCTCGCTGACCGTCCACAAGCCGACGCGCAACCTGCGCTGCCACACGTGCGGCCGCGCCGAGCGCCTCCCGCCCGCGTGCCCGAGCTGCGGCGGGTTTGACCTGCGCCAGTTAGGAGCCGGTACGCAGCGCGTCGAGGAGGAGATCGCCGAGGTCTTCCCCGAGGCCCGCGTCCTGCGCATGGACCTCGACACGACGACGCGCCGCGGCGCCCACCGCAAGCTGCTCGACGCCTTCGGCCGCGGCGAAGCCGACATCCTGCTCGGCACGCAGATGGTCGCCAAGGGCCTCGACTTCCCGCGCGTGACGCTCGTCGGCGTCGTGGACGCGGACACGGGGATGCTGCTCCCGGACTTTCGGGCAGCTGAACGGGCGTTTCAGTTGCTCGCGCAGGTCGCGGGCCGGGCAGGCCGCCACGACCTCCCCGGCGAGGTGCTGCTGCAGACGCGCAACCCGGACCACCCGGCCATCCGCTTCGCCCTCGCCCACGACGTCGGCGGGTTCGCGCGCCACGAGATGGCCGAGCGCCGGATGCTGGACTACCCGCCGTTCGTGCGCCTCGTCGGCGTCGAGTTCAAGGGCCCGCACGAGCGCTCGACGCGCGACCTCGCCGAGCGCTGGACGGCCGCGCTACACCGCGAGGCGGCGACCATCGCCGGGACGTCCGTGCTCGGGCCGGTGCCCGCGTTCGTCGGGCGGATCAAGGGCTTCTGGCGCGTCCACACGCTGCTCAAGGCGCCGCGCGCGCTGCCATCGTCCGTGCTCGGGGCCGCCCTGCGGCGCGTCGTCGCGGCCGTCCCGCCGCCCGCCGGCCACCGCGTCAACGTCGACGTCGACCCCGTCGGGCTGTTCTGAGCGGCCTGGGCCGCCGGCCGGCGGTCCGCGCCGCTAGTTTGCCCGTCCACGACCATCGACCGCATGCCCTGGTATCGGACCGCCCACTGGCAGATCATTCTCGGCCTCGTCCTCGGCGTGGCGTTCGGCCTCGCCGCCGCCATCGGCGGGCAGGCGGCGTTCGTCGCGAGCTGGGTCTCGCCGTTCGGGACCATCTTCATCAACGGGCTCAAGCTCATCGCCGTGCCGCTCGTGCTTGCGAGCCTCGTCACCGGCGTCGCGAGCCTCTCGGACCTTCGGAAGCTGTCGCGCATCGGCGGCAAGACCATCGCCATCTACCTCGCGACGACGGCCGTCGCGGTCGTGCTCGGGCTCGTCGTGGTCAACCTCATGCAGCCGGGCCACTTCATTCCGCCCGGCCTCCGCGACCAGCTCATGGCGAGCTACGCGGACGTCGCGACGGACAAGGCGGCGACGGCCGACACCGCCGTCGCCGCGCGCGGGCCGCTCCAGTTTCTCGTGGACATGGTGCCGGACAACTTCTTCGCCTCGGCGTCGAGCAACGGCAACATGCTCCAGGTCGTCGTCGTGGCCATCCTGATCGGCATCGGCCTCGTGCAGGTCCCCGCGGACAAGGCACAGCCGCTCCTCTCCTTCTTCGAGAGCCTCAACGAGGTCGTGATCCGCCTCGTCGACCTCATCATGAAGATGGCGCCGCTCGGCGTGTTCGCGCTCATCGCGTCGACGATCACGTCGATCGCTGGCTCGGACCCCGCCGAGGCGTTCGGTCTGCTCCGCGGCCTGGGTGTGTACAGCGCCGCCGTCCTCATCGGGCTCCTCATCCAGACGGTCGTCGTGTATCCGGCCATGATCCGGGCCTTCACGCCGCTCGGCATCCGGGAGTTCTTCAGGGGCATTGGCCCCGCCCAGCTCGTCGCCTTCTCGACGTCGTCGTCCGGCGCGACGCTGCCCGTCACGATGGAGCGCTGCGAGGAGCAGCTCGGCGTGTCCGAGGAGGTCTCCAGCTTCGTGCTGCCGCTCGGCGCGACGATCAACATGGACGGCACGGCGCTCTACCAGGCCGTCGCGGCCGTCTTCATCGCCCAGGCGCTCGGCCTGGGCCTCACGCTCGGCGCGCAGGGCGTGATCGTGCTCACGGCCATCCTCGCCTCCATCGGGACGGCCGCCGTGCCGGGTGCTGGCGTCATCATGCTCGTCGTCATCCTCGAGTCGATCGGCGTGCCCGCCGCCGGCATCGCGCTCATCCTCGGCGTCGACCGCCTGCTGGACATGTGCCGGACCGTCACGAACGTCACGTCGGACGCGTGCGTCGCGGTCATCGTCGCCGCGAGCGAGGGCCAGCTCCTGCCCGTCACGCGCGACCCCGACGCCGACCGAATCCGCGCCACGCGCGAGCCGGCCCTCTGACGGCGACGGCGCCCGTGAGGGGATTCCCGGCCCAGGGATCGGGCGGACTCTGAATTTGCGCGTGCGCCGGACCTCGCCCCGGGTCACCGTGGGTACGAGCGGTCCACTCTCCCGCACTCCGATGCGCGCCCTGTCTCTCGCCGCCCTCCTCCTCGCGGCCCCCGCCTTCGCCCAGACTCAGCCCCGGACCAGCACGGCCGACCCCCGGGCCGATCCGTCGCAGCCGTTCAACCAGACGGCCGACCAGCTCCGCGCCGACCCGACCGGTATCCGCGCGAGCACGGTCACCCCGCGCGACGCTGCGGACGCCGTCGTGATCGAGAACCCGACGCTCGACGACCGCGCCTTCGTGACGCTCGACCGCGACGTCCGCTCGCTCGGCGAGAGCGCGGACGCGATGCGCTACCGGCAGGAGCGCGACGCCCTCCGCCGCGAGTACGACGCGCTCGGCGCCAACGCCACGCCGGAGGCGCGCATGGGCGTCAACGCGCGCTACCAGACGCTCAACTCGAGCGTCATGGCGTCGCGCATGAACACGTCTCCGCGGGCGGACTACTTCCGCATGGCCGACATGCGGATCGCCGGCTACGACCGTGACATCATGGCCGCGCGCCGGCAGTTCGACGCCGCGACCGGCGACGCCCGCGCCGAGCGCGCGGCTCAGCTGATCCGCCTGCGCGGCCAGCGCAACATGTACCGCAACGAGATCTACTCGGTCCGCGGCGCCGGCCGCAGCGGCTTCGAGGATGCGCGCCGCATGGCGGCCCCGAACCTCACGCGCTACGACACCGAGTTCCGCTCGGGCCGTGACGCGATGATGCGTGGCACGACGAACGCCCCAGCGCCCGGTGCCCAGCCGATGGGCGGCCAGCGCAACTGACCCGACTCGGTCGGCCGGTTCCGCGCGGGCGCGCCTCACCGCGAGGCGCGCCCGCGCGCCGGTCAGGGCTGCGCGAGCGCCTGCAGGATCTGCCCCGCGAGCGCATCCAGCGGCCCGTTCGCGCCGATGTTGCTCAGCAGCACGAGCCCGACGTCGTCGCCGGGGCGCACACCGACGAAGGCGACCGAGCCGAACGTCGCGCCGTTGTGGAAGAGAACCGTGACCGGGCCGTCGCCGGGCAGCAGGTGCCATGCGAGCCCGAGCCGCAGGCGCTCCGACGCGTCGAACTGCGGCGTCGTGGCGAGGCGGATCGCGTCGGCGAGTGCGGGCGCACGGTCGGGGCGGGCGACGGCCTCGGCGAGCGTCAGCAGGTCGGCCGCGTCGGAGCGGAGCGCGCCGGCACCGCCGAGCGCGTCGGTCCACGACCACGGGTCGGTGTCGATGCCTGTCGTGAGGCGAGGCGGGGCGACGTCGCCGGTGAAAGACGTCGCGGTGAGGCCGAGCGGGCCGAGCACGTCGCGCCGCATCAGCGCCTCGAGGCCCATCGCCTCGTGCCGCGCCAGGACGTACCCGAGCAGCCCGACGCCGACGTTGGAGTACGCGTAGCGGACGCCCGCCGAGTCCGGCCGCGACGCCGCGACCGAGCGCATGAGGTCGGCCGCGTCGAAGTCGGCGTACGGATCGAGAAACGTGGCCGGCGCGAACGGGACCGGAAGCCGCGGCAGGCCCGACGTGTGCGTCGCGAGGTCGCGGAGCGTGACGGGCCGGTTCACGACGGGCATCCGCACCGAGTCCGGCAGGAGCGTCTGCACGGGCGTGTCGAGCGCGACGTCGCCGCGGAGCACGGCCTGCGCCAGCACGAGGCTCGTCACCGTCTTGGTGATCGACCCGATCTCGTAGCGCGTCGCCGCGTCCGGCACCGCCGCACCGACGGTCCCGTAGCCCGCGACGGCCCGGACGCCGCCGCGCGTCACGCCCACGACGAGGCTCGGCGCGCCGGTCTGCGCCATGTAGGCCTGCGCGAGCGAGTCGATGCGGGCGGGGAGCGCCTGCGCGAGCGTGGCCGGCGCGGCGAGCAGGAGCGAGAGCGTGAGGACGGCGAGGCGCATGGAGCAGCGGAGCAGAGCGAAGCGAGGGGACGGCAGCCGCTCCCGTCGGGTTGCACGGCGGCGTGGTTTCGACGCGCCAGATTCCCGGTCCCTTCGCACGGACCCCGACGGACCCGGCCGTATGTTGCGCGTCGCCGGTCGCGCCTCGTGCGCCTGCCGGTAGAGTGAGGGCACGTCCCGTACGACCAGCTCCTCCTGAACTCCGCCAGGGCCGGAAGGCAGCAACGGTAGGGAGTCGATGCGGTGCGATACGGATCGCGTGCCCTCACTCTTTTGGTTTCGGCCGGAGCGGGGCGGAGTGGAGCGGCGGCACGGGCGGGATTCGCCCGCGATTCCCCGGAGCACCGAGGCGGCCGCGCTACTTTTGCGGCAGACGCTCCCTCCGCTCCCGATGCTCCTCCCGATCGCCCAGGCCCTCCCGTCCCTTTTCGGCAGCGGCTCGACGCTCCCGCTCTTCGCGGCCATGTTCCTCGTGATGTACTTCACGATGATCCGCCCCCAGACGAAGGCCGCCAAGGCGCACCGCGCGCTCGTCTCGGCGCTCCAGAAGGGCGACCGCGTCGTGACGCAGGGCGGCATCCACGGCACCCTGACGCGCGTCGACGAGACGTCGGTCGTGATGACGGTCGAGGACGGCTCGAAGCTGCGCGTCGAGCGCTCGCGCGTCGCCGCCGTCCTCAACGCCGACGCCCGCGTGCCCGCCGACGTGTCCGTCAACTGAGCCGGAGCGGGCGGGCCAGAATTCTCCGCCCGTCCTGGCACCGCGCCCGCTGAGCGCCCGTACCGCCCGAAACAGCCGCCTCCGCCATGGACGCCCCCGCCTCGGACGCCTCGGTCCGCTTCGACACCGTCGAGCGCGCGCTCGACGACCTCCGCAACGGCCGCCTCGTCGTCGTGATCGACGACGAGGACCGCGAGAACGAGGGCGACCTCATCGGCGCCGCCGAGCTCGTCACGCCGGAGTCCATCAACTTCATGGCCCGCGAGGCGCGCGGCCTGATGTGCGTCGGCATCACGGCCGAGCGCGCCGCCGCGCAGAGCCTGCCCATGATGGAGGCCGTCAACACGGGGCTGCACGACACGCCATTCACCGTAAGTGTGGACCTCCGCGAGGGCACCACGACGGGCATCTCGGCCTCGGACCGCGCCGCGACCATCCGCGCCCTCGCCGACGACACCGCCCGCCCGGCCGACTTCGCCCGGCCCGGCCACATCTTCCCGCTGCGCGCGGCCACCGGCGGCGTCCGGCGGCGCGCCGGCCACACCGAGGCCGCCGTGGACCTCGCGCGCCTCGCCGGGCTCAAGCCCGCCGGCGTCCTCATCGAGATCATGAGCCCCGACGGCTCGATGGCGCGCACGCCCGAGCTCCGCGCCTTCGCCGACCGCCACGGACTCGCGCTGATCACGATCCAGGCGCTCATCGCGCACCGCATGCGGACCGAGTCGCTCGTGACCAAGCTCGTCGAGGTCGACCTGCCGACGGCCCACGGGCGCTTCCGGCTCGCGGCCTACGAGGAAGTGCTCACGGGCGACGTCCACCTCGCACTGCTCAAGGGCACGTGGACCGAGGACGAGCCGGTCCTCGTGCGCGTCCACTCGCAGTGCGTCACCGGCGACATCTTCGGCTCGGCGCGGTGCGACTGCGGCGACCAGCTCGCGCAGGCGATGGCGCGTGTCGAGCGGGAGGGCACGGGCGTCATCCTCTACATGAAGCAGGAGGGGCGCGGCATCGGGCTCGTCAACAAGCTGCGGGCCTACGCCTTGCAGGAGCAGGGCATGGACACGGTCGAGGCCAACCTCGCCCTCGGCTTCAAGCCGGACGCCCGCGACTACGGCATCGGCTGCCAGATCCTGCGCGCCGAGGGCGTCCGCAAGATGCGCCTGATGACCAACAACCCGACGAAGCGGATCGGGCTCGAGGGCTACGGGCTCGAGATCGTCGAGGCCGTCCCGGTCGAGGCCGTCCCGGGCGCACACAACACCGAGTACCTCCGCACCAAGCGCGACCGGATGGGCCACACGCTCGTCTCGGACCTGCTCGGCGAGGCGTCGCCGCACGACGCCGCCGTCCTCAACACGGTGCTCGACGGAAATGCGTGAGGGTGGAAGGGTTAAAAAGGTGGAGGGGTTGAAAGGGAGTGCGTTTCCCCTTCAACCCCTCCACCCTGCCACCTTTCAACCCTACTGTCGGAAGAGGCCCCAGCCGTAGTAGCACGGGCTCGTCGAGCACGAGTGCATGCGGACCTTCAGGCGGAAGGTGCCGTTGCGGGCCGGCGTCACGCGCACGACCGGGGCGTCGTCCGTCGCGAGGTCCGAGTCGATGAGGTTGTCGTTGTTGTCGTAGAGCCAGAAGTCGATGTCCGAGCAGTCGTTGTCGCAGGCGCCGGTGAAGACGTAGTCGCGGTTGCGCAGCAGCGAGACCGTGAATGTGCGCTCGGCGCCCTCGTTCATGCTGGCCGTCGTGTAGGCGCGCTGGCGGCTGAAGCCTTCGTCCGCCAGCGTGTTGCGCGCAGCGTCGAGGTAGCGGGTGACCTGCTGGACGTACTGGTTCTGGGCGGACGCCGGGGCGGCGCTGAGAACGAAGGCGGCGAGCAGGACGCCGAGGATGGAAATGCGCATGGCTGCAAGGGCTGGTGAGGAACGCCGAGCCCGACGATACTCAACCGTCGCTCCCCGGCACCTCCCCGATTCGGGGGAGTTCGCCAACGAGCCGCTCTGCGAGCCCGTCGGCGCGGGCGTGGAGCGTGGCGAGGTCCGCGTCGTTCCGGACCACCGTTCCGCCGACGGCTGCCGTGCGGCGCTCGGCCTCGTGGGGGGCGATCTGGCGCGCCATGCGGGCGCGGACGTCCGCCTCGGATGCACCGTCGCGCGCCATCGCGCGGGCGACTCGGTCTGCTTCGGGCGCCGTCACGAGGGCGACATGGTCCACGAGCGCGTCGGCGCCGACCTCGAACAGGAGCGCGGCCTCGTAGACGAACAGGCGGACGCCCTCGGCGCGGGCCGTCGCGATCGCGGCCTGCATCGCGCGGCGCACGGCCGGGTGGACGAGCGCGTTGAGGGCCGCGAGAGCGTCCGGGTCCGAGAAGACGCGGGCGGCGAGGCGGGCCCGGTCCAGCGCGCCCGCGGCGTCGAACGTGTCGGGGCCAAACTGAGCGACGAGCCCGGCGCGGAGGTCCGGGTCGTCCGTCATGATCTGCTTGGCGAGGTCGTCCGCGAGGACGACGCGGACGCCGGCGTGCACCGCGAGACGCGTCGCCACGGCCGTCTTCCCGCTCCCGATGCCGCCGGTGAGGCCGAGAATGATCATGGGCGTGCGAGTGTGGGGTTCGAGGGTCAGGGTCGAGAACCTCACACCCCACCCCTCAAGCCGTATGTCAGCCCTTCGGCTGGTCCGCCCCGACTGTCGTCTCCTCCCATGCGTCGAAGTCCCGTTCCAGCATCTTGATCTTGGCGCGCGCGCCCTTCAGCGCTCCGTTGCCGAGGAGCAGGCGCAGCGGCGGCGTCTCGGCCTCGACGGCGGTGACGATGGCCTCGACGGCGCGGCGCGGGTCGCCGGGCTGGTTGCCGCTGTTCTCGCGGAGCGAGTCGTTGTTGCGGCCCGCCGTCTCGGCGTAGTCCGCGATCTGGTGCGCGTTGTCGACGGCCGAGCGGCCAGCCCAGTCCGTCCGGAAGCCCGAGGGCTCGACGATGGTGACGCCGATGCCGAGCGGCTTCAACTCCAGCGCGAGCGCCTCGGAGAGGCCCTCGACGGCGAACTTGGACGCGTTGTAGTAGCCCAGTGCCGGGAAGCCCATCAGCCCGCCCACGGACGAGATGTTGACGATGTGGCCGCTGCGCTGCGCGCGCATGGCCGGCAGCAGGGCGTCCGTCATCGCGGCGAGGCCCCAGAAGTTGATGTCGAACATGCGTCGCACCTCGGCGAGCTCGCTCTCCTCGACGGCGGCGAAGTAGCCGATGCCAGCGTTGTTGACGAGCACGTCGACGCGGCCGAAGTGGGCGAGCGCGGCCTCGGCCGCCGCCGCGACTTGCTCCGGCTTCGTGACGTCGAGCGCGAGGACGAGCGCCTGATCGCCGCAGCCGTCGACGAGGTCCTGGACATCATCCGGGTTGCGGGCCGTCACGGCGACGCGCTTGCCCTGCGCGAGCAGGAGGGTGGCGAGCTCGCGGCCGAAGCCGGTCGAGCAACCGGTGATAAACCAGACGGGGGCGTCGGACATGGGGTGGCGTGGGTGATGTCTCGTGGAAGGGCCGGGCGCGGCGCTCTGTTCCCGGTAGGAGAATGCGGTTTAAGGTTTAACGTTTAATGTGAGGGTGCGCTACCCTTAAACGTTAAACCTTAAACCGCATTTCTGTTACCCAAAAGCCTCGGCCACCAGAATCTCGGCCTCGTCGTAGGCGTC
>JBBSUZ010000050.1:0-13468 GCA_038233965.1 Rhodothermales bacterium
CGAGGTCGGCGGCCATGCGCGCGGTGGTGCCGGCCACGAAGTGCTCGATGAGGCGGAGCTGCGTCCGGCGGGGGAGTTTGGTTCGTCGTCGGGTCATGGGGAAGCTTAGCCACCCGGACCCTTATCTATGCCAGCCCCTTCGGTAATGGCTGAGCCCTACAAGGGTGCGCCTTCCGAGAGGTTGACTTGGATTGAGGCAAGAGGGGGATATGTAGATGGCTCCACGCGTCCCGACTGAATAATCCGCGCCCGTCACACGGCCATCGGGAGAGGGGTTTCGCCGACGGATCCTAATGGCTCACGGATGATCTTACCCGCATACTGTACACGGTAGGGCCGCAGGCTCAGCATCTACCCGCCCGCTCTCGCTTTCCGTGCCCTTGCCCGTCCGCGCGTCGCCTGTCTGTGAGACTCTACACTTCGATCTAAGCGCCCCGCGTGCGTTCGTGGACTCCGCGACGCCTTTGCGCCCCGCGGCGACCCTGCGGCCTCTGGGGAGCGCTCACGCCTTCACGTCGAGGCGCGTAGGATAGCCGTATCGGTCGGCACGGGCCGCAACGGCGTCTTGAATCGCGCGAAGGTGCGCGGAGCTTCGGCGCTTGAAGCGGATGGAAGCGCCGTCGTGCTGGAAAGCGAGGATGCGCCATTCCGCTGTGCCGCCCTTCGCGGCCTCGCGCTCTGCCAGTTCGATAAGCGGTTCAAGTAGCCACAACTCCCGCGCCTGTGCCCGTTGGGCTAAGAGGGAGGGCGCGGCGGCTGCACCGTTTACCGTCCGCCTGATTCCATCGCCGTACAGCATTCGGCCTTGAACGAGCGTACGGCCGAAGCAATCGACCACGCGGCCCCGCTCGCGGATTGAATCGAGTTCAGCATCCCGCGCCGTGAGTAGTTCGGAGATGAGCGAATGTGAGAGGAAGCGTTCAGCCGTCGCCTGTGTCATCTCCGCGCCCGTCTCGGCTTCGTACTCTGCGCGAAGGTCTCTCACGATACGCTCAACGCCCGCGCCGTAGACGGTCGCGTAAACGGCACGCTTCGCCGCGGCCTTCGCTCCGTCGTCGTACGCGATCCCAAGATGCCCGACGATCTCAGGCCAGAACGAACGCGCGTCTGCGAGAAAAGCCAACAGTTCGGAGCATCCGAGTTCGACCGCTGCGATAGCCAGTTGAGACGAGGCAAGGTCAACCTCTACGCAATCGGGCAAGAGCGCACGGCGGACAGGCGACGCGACTGAGGCAACGCCCGCGTTGGCAGGGAAGAGCCGAACGCTGTACGGGCTGAATCCGTAGTGCTGGAACGGGTCGTCTGCGATGGACCGTAGCGCCTTCGCCGCGTCGTGTCGGGCGGCCTCTGTACGGAGCCTCACCGCGGCCTCTGTGCCGTCCAACACGCGCCGCCGCACGCTGTCGAAGGTTCGGGCGGGCGTCGATGCTAGAAGGCGGTAGAGGCGGCTAGAGAGTGCCGTAGGGGCAAGAGCCGCGTAGCCTTCCAACTGCGCTTCTCCCCGCTTCCGTTCGCGGCTGAGGCTCACGGCTGAGAAGGCCGCGCCTGTGTCAAGGTAGACCCGTTCTTCCAGTTCGTGCGCGGGCGTCTGTCTCTCCCGCTCCCACGCAGAGACGAGGGCAGGATTCAACACGGCGCGGACGTGAGCAAGAGGCACGCGGCGGGTGCGCTCGCCTGCTACGTGCTCAGTCCACTCAAACGCGGGCAAGCAAATATCCCGAAAGGCTGTAAGGAACGCACCTGTTGCTTCGCCGCCCGTCAAGTTGCCTTCGGCGTAGTCGCGTTCTCGCCCGATGCATCCTGCAAGCGTCTGACCTTGGAGCAAGATGACGGGCTCGCCGTCGTCGTCGGCTACGTGATGCGGCGAGAGAAGCGCTAGGATGAGCCGCGCGAAGGCGGGCTGAGCGTGCGCGGCGGGATAGCAGACGCCGAGCAAGTCGAAAAACCGTCGTGAGCCCGTCATCCGTTGCGAGACGCGGCGACCGAGGCGGCGCTTGTCGGGCAGGTAGGGTGCAGAGCCTTGCGGCCCCGTCCCGTTCGGCACGCTGATTTCAGAGCGCGCTGGCATCTCGAAAGGCTCCATATGAGCCTCCGCGCTCCCTTGCGGGCTGATTTCGACCGCTTCAACTCGGGTCCGAGCTACGATAGAAGGCGGCGGGGCGGGCTCCCTCGGGTCCCCTGGGGCTGGGTTGGGCTGGGGACCCCTCCCTTGCGAGCAAATCGCCTGATTTGAGGGTTCACGCTTGGGAAGAAGCGCTGCGGTGAAGGCTTGTCCCGTCTCGTCGGCCGTGTAGTCCCCGAAGGATCGTGCTCCGTTGCTAGACAAAGGCGACGAAAGCGGGCGGTTCAGCTTTGATTTCGCACCTGTCCTGTTTTCTGGACGCATTGGCTTGGCGGATTCGCGCTGGTGGCTATGTTCCGCTCTGGAAGGCCCCTTCTCGCTGTTGAGAGTGTCGCCGTATCCATTGCAACAGGCGGTCCATTGGTGTCTCGGAGACGCGGGAGTTGTCCACGCTGAGCCCACAGGGCGCGAAGGGCCAAACCGCTGTTCGAAAGACCCGTCTCGCACGTGGGGCCGACCCTTCGGGGTGTACACGGTGGGGCCGCGGCGCGTCGTCTGGATTCTGTCTGTCCGTCCCCGATGCGGGATCGAACCAAGACGCGCAAACGGACTCCCGCCCAAGGCGACAATGCCACCCGCCCGACCGTGTAAGCTCCCGAGGCCCCCACTTCGCCTTCACGTTCAAGCCTCGTTCGTGCGACGATCTACGGGTAACATCTGTGAGGCCTTCGGAAGCATTAGCGAGCCGCGGCCTTTTACACCATCCAGAAAACTGCATCCAGAGTAAAGGAGGGGTAGGCCCCTGCAATAGGCCCCCACCCCTTCACGATTTGCGCACAAATCGAAGCACCCGCGCCGACGAATCGGGCACGGGGTCTAGAAGAGAGACGAGCGCAGACGTTCAGCCGAACACGGCGTCAAGCTCGCTGCGGAGATGCTGATTCGAGATGCTGACGTAGCGGGCCGAAGTCTTTACGTCGGCGTGCCGAGCCGCGGCTGCAATCGTGAAGGCGTTCGCGCCCGCTTCGGCGAGCTTCGTGCAGTAGCGGTGGCGTAGGCCGTGCGGCGTGATCTTCCGCTCGATCCCCGCGGCTTTGCGCCCGAGCCTGAATGCTTCGTCCAACAGATTTTTGAAGGTGTCCACGTTGCGCGCTTCGGCACGCGCAAGCGGAGCGTTGAACACGTACGCGCCCGAATCGGCGGGGCGCGGTAGCGTGTTGAGAACGGCAAGCGCAGAACACGGGATCGGCTGCGTCTGCGCCTTGCCGTTTTTTTGCGTCTCGATTCGGATCATCCGCCGTTCGGCGTCCACGTCTGCCCAACGCAGGCGGGCGAGTTCTCCAACGCGCAAGCCAGACAGAGAAGCGAACTGGAACGCGGGCCGTGTCCACGCGCGGCCTTCGGGGATCGCGGCGAGAACGGCGGCCAGTTCGTCGTCTGTGACGGCACGCGGCAACCGAGGCGCGGGGCGCGGCGGGGTGACGGCGTGTGCGGGGCTGTCTCTGAGCATCCCTTGCCCTTTGCAGAACGTGCAGAACGACTTCAACGAGATGAGGCGATAGCCCTGCGTTGAGGCGGCAAGGTGCTTTGCCTTGGCGAACGATTCGACGTTCTGCGGGGTGAGCCTTTCGACGTAGACAGACGGCCCGACGTGCTCAACGAAACGGTCCATCATCCGCAGGCGCTCGCGTACCGTCGTTGGGCTGAATGTCTCACGTACGTGCGTCGCGTACAAGGCTGCGGCTTCGCCTAGGCGCTTGGGATCGTCTACGCGGTCGGCGTTCAGCACGTCGTCAGGCGTGCCCGTCCACGCGTCCCACTCGCCTAGATCGTGCGCGTCTTGAAGGCGGGCAATGAGGCGTTCCGCCGTGCGGCGGGTGCGGGTTTTGAGTGAGTGCCTACGTTGGCGGGGCGAACGGCTGGAATCGGAGAACGTGGCGTAGAACAAGCCGCCGCGGTTGAGTAGGGAAGCCATTGGGAAAGGGGCTTCGATGCTCGCTCGCGTCACAGTCTGCGTCACAGTAGAACGCAGGGCAGGCCGAAATCGCCGATTCTGAGCCCCTATGGACTCTTTCCAGACCAAACCCCGACTGCGACCTCAACTACACGCCGAACACGCCGCAGGAGCGCGACGTGACCGTGGCGCTCTCGAACGCGTTCGGCTTCGGCGGCCACACCCCGTGCGTCGTGTTCAAGAAGCTCGAGGCGTAAGCGCCTGACGGCCAGGGCTTGGGCGATGCTAACGCCGCGACCTCAAGCTCCGGGCCAGAGTGCGGCCGCGGCCGGTCACAAAGCGTGACGGAGTGGCCGCGTAGCGCTTGACGCCGGCGGTTCAGTCCCGACCTTCGGGCTCCACCGCCGCTGCTCCGATGCGCCTGTTTGCCGCCGCCCTCGTCCTCCTGCTCGCGGCGCCGCTCGCGAGCGCCCAGGCCCTCTGGTCCGACGTCTCGGAGGCCGCACTCCGGCCGGCGCCCGGCAGCCGCGTCACCGTCCCGAGCGCGTACCGCCTCGTCCGCCTCGACGTGCCGCAGATGGCCGCGCGCCTCGACGCCGCGCCCGACGAGGCGCGCCCCGGCGCCGGCGTCGTGGACGGGATGACGCTCCAGATCCCGCTGCCCGACGGGACCTTCGCGACCGTCCGCATCGCCGAATCGTCCGTGATGGCGCCCGAACTGCAGGCGCAGTATCCCGAGATCCGCACGTACCTCGCGCAGGGCGAGGGCAGCGTCTCGGGGCGGCTCAGCCTCACGCCGGCCGGCTTCCGCGGCATGCTGTTCACGCCCGCAGGCACGGTCTACCTCGATCCCTACGCCCGCGGCGACGCCGAGCACCTCGTCGTCTACTACGGCCGCGACCTGCAGGTCGACCGGTCGCTGCGCGGGCGCACAGCGGACGAGGTGCTCGAGGAGGAGGCGCCGGCCGCGCCGCGCGGGCCGAACGCGTCGCGCGCCCACGGCGCCACGCTGCGGACGTACCGCCTCGCGATGGCGGCCACGGGCGAGTACACCGCCTTCCACGGCGGGACGGTCGCGCTCGGCCTCGCCGCCATCGTCGCGACCGTCAACCGCGTCACGGGCATCTACGAGCGCGACCTGTCGGTCCGCTTCCAGCTCGTCGCCAACAACAACCTGATCGTCTACACGAACGCCGCGACCGACCCCTACGCCAACACATCGGGCGACCTCACGGCCAACCAGACGAACATCAACGCGGTCATCGGGTCGGCGAACTACGACGTCGGCCACCTCGTCGGGACCGGCGGCGGCGGCGTCGCCAACCTCCGCGTCATCTGCTCGACGAGCAAGGCGCGCGGCCTCACCGGCTCGTCCGCACCCGTCGGCGACGCGTTCGACGTCGACTACGTCGCGCACGAGATGGGCCACCAGTTCGGCGGCAACCACACGTTCAACGGCAACGCCGGCTCGTGCAGTGGCGGCAACCGCAATGCCTCGACGGCCTACGAGCCCGGCTCGGGCTCGACGATCCAGGCCTACGCCGGCATCTGCGGCGCGCAGGACCTCCAGCCCAACAGCGACGCCTACTTCCACGCCCTCTCGCTCGACGAGATCACGACCCACATCACGACCGGCTCGGGCGGCACGTGCGGCGCGACGGCCGCGACGGGCAACACGATCCCGACCGTGACGACGGCGGTGGCGTTCACCATCCCGACCGGTACGCCGTTCGCGCTCACCGGCTCGGCCACGGACGACGCGCCGGGCGCGCTCACCTACGCGTGGGAGGAGCTCGACCTCGGGACGGCCGGCGCGCCGGGCAGCGCCACGCCGCCGCTCTTCCGCTCCTTCTCGCCGACGGCCAGCGGGACGCGGTTCTTCCCGCAGCTGAACCGCCTCGTCGCAGGGACGGCGCCCGTCATCGGCGAGCGCCTCCCGACCGACGTGCGCACGCTGACGTTCCGCCTCACCGCCCGCGACAACCGCGTGGGCGGCGGCGCCATCAACGACGCCGCGACGACGGTCACGACCGTCAACACGGGCGCGCCGTTCGCGGTCACGTTCGCCAGCGCGGCGAACCAGACCTACGCCGGCACGGCGACGGTGACGTGGAACGTCGCGGGCACGACCGCCGGCGCGGTCAACACGCCGACCGTCGACATCCTGCTCTCGACGGACAACGGCGCGACGTTCACGACCGTCCTCGCCGCGGCGACGCCGAACGACGGGACCGAGCTCGTCTCGTTCCCCGTCTCGACGACGCAGGGCCGGATCATGGTCCGCGCCGTCGGCAACGTGTTCTTCAACGTCAACGCGCAGCGGTTCACGGCGACGGCGGCCACGCAGACCGTCTCGGGCAATGCCGGATGGCGTCTGCTCGCCGCACCCGCGTCCGGCGTCACCGTCGCCGACCTCGCCGGGATCAACCTCGTGCAGGGCGTGCCAGGCTACTACCCGGGCGTCGGCGCGAACCTGCTGACGGGCTACACCGGCTCGGCGTACACGCTCCCGACCGGCGGGAGCGACGTCCTCGCGCCGGGGCGCGGCTTCTGGTGGAACTTCTACAACCAGAACCTCACGCCCGGCGGCCCGAGCAACAGCTACGCGCTGCCGACGACGCTCGCGACGGCGAAGCCGGCCGTGACGTCCGACACGCCGGTGACGCTCATCGGGACGGGTGACCGCTACAACCTGCTCGGCAACCCGTTCGGGACGAGCCTCACGGTGTCGGGCGTGGCGGCGTGGCCGGGCGCGTCCAACCTCGCGTCGACCGTCGTGCAGATGTGGAACGCGGCGACGTCGGGCTACGAGTCCAGCGTGACGCTGCCGGTCATCGCGCCGTGGCAGGGCTTCTGGGCCGAGGGCGCGACGGCGGGCACGCTCACGATCCCGGCCTCCGCCCGGACGACCGGCGGCACGCTCCAGCGCTCGGCCGACGCGCCCGCGGCGCTCATCGCGTTCGAGCTCGCCTCGGCCGACCCCGGCTCGGGGGCAGGCTCCGCACTCGCCGACCACTCCGCCGTGCTCGTGCTCGGTGACGGCCGCGACGCTGGTCCGGATCCGGGCGACGCGACCAAGCTCGAGCCGATGTCGGCCGCGTTCGTCGTGCTCGCCTTCGAGGGCGACGGCGCGACGGGCACCGCGCGTGCCGTCGAGAGCCGCCCGCTCGCGCCAGTCTCACTGCCGATGTCGGCCGCCTCGGTCGGCGGCGGATCGGATCTCGTGCTGACGTGGCCGCGCGTCGAGGGCCTGCCCGAGGGCTGGACGGCGACGCTGAGCGACGTCGTGACGGGCGCGACGGTCGACCTCTCCGAGGCGACGCAGTACGCGTTCTCGGTCGTGCCGACGGCGGCCCGCGCAGGGGCGGATGCCGCGCTGCCCGTCGCGGCCCGTGCGACGGCCCGCACGACGCGCTTCGTGCTCACCGTCGGCCTGCGCGGCGCGACGGCGGGCGAGGGCGACGCGACGGCCGTGGTCGCGCTCGGCGCGCCGGCCCCGAACCCGGCACGCGGCGACGCCGCGCTGACGTTCTCGCTGGCCGAGGCCGGTCCGTCGCGCCTGAGCGTCGTAGACCTTCTGGGCCGCGAGGTTCTGGTGCTGGCCGAGGGCGACCTCGCGGCTGGCTCACACACGGCGACGGTCGACACGCAGCGCCTCGCGCCGGGCGTCTACGTCGTCCGCCTGACGTCCGGCCTCGCGACGGCGGCGCGGCGCCTCGTCGTCGTCCGGTGATCTCAAATCCGGATGCTCCGTATCGGCTGTCATTGCGAGCGCAGCGAAGCAATCTCGAGACGCGGCGCGTGGGCCGACCAGATTGCTTCGTCGCTACGCTCCTCGCAATGACAGTCCGAAGGGGATCAGGCGGGTTGGGTATCAGTCCAGCAGGGCCCAGAAGACGCCGAAGCGGACGACGCGGATCGGGAGCGGCTCGCCCTGCACGACGGCCGCGCCGATGACCTGGCCGAGCGCGTGGTTGATCTGAAGGAAGACGGTCGCGCGGCGGCTGAACGTCGCCGCGGCCTCGACGCCGAGTGTCCCGCGCGCGGGCAGGCGCGCGCCGAGCGCGGACGCCGGGTCGGGCAGGGCCAGCAGGCCCGTCGTGGGCTCGACGACGCGCCCGCGGAAGCCGGTCCACGCCCGCCCGACGACCGCGAGGTCGAGGTCCAGCACGCCGTCGCCGATGCCAGTCGCGCGGGCGCCGACGCGGACGTCCGTGCGGAGGCGCGGGAGGGCGTCGGCGTCGCGGCGAGCGAGCGGTGACGCGTCGGGGCTGAGGGCGACGTGGGCGGTCGTGGCCGACGTGAGGTAGAGGCCGCGGGTGGCGTCGGGGCGGAAGCTCAGGCCGAGCGTCGCGCCGGTCGCGGCGAGCATGCCGTCGGCCGTCTCGACCGTGAACGCGGTGTCGCGGGCGACGAGCAGGCGGGCGTTCCAGCGGGCCGTCGCATAGCCGCGCAGGCCGAACGCGAGCGCGCCGCGACGCGTCGAGAGCGCCGCGTCGGCGACGAGCGTCCGCTCGGTCCCGCCGCCGCCGCGGAGCCGGGTGCCGAGTCCCGACGCCTCGACCAGGCCGGGCGCCGACCCGCCCAGCCGGACGCCCGCGTCGATCGGGCCGCGCGCGATGCGGAGCGCGAGTGCGGGAATGAGCCGGCCGTCGTCCACGACGCCCCCGGCCTCGACGACGACGCCGCACGCGAGTGAGTCGCGGACAGATGCGTCGGCACGGAGGCGGACGCCGCCGAGCGCGTCGCCGAGCGGGTAGGTGTCGGCGGCGAGCCCGCCGCGGAACAGGGCACGTCGCCCGAGCGGTTGTGCGAGGCGCAGCGCGGCGCGGCGGGCGTGGACGCGCAGCGTGTCGGCAGCGTCGCTCCGAAACACGAGGCGCTGGCCGACGAGCGAGCCCGTAACGGTCGCGGGCTGAGCCGACAGCAGGTGGAACGTCGCGGCGGCGTAGCCCTCGGTCCGCAGCGTGCGCCGCGTGGCCGTGGGCTCGACGACGAGCGCCGAGAGATCGAAGATGCTGCTGGCCGTGCCCGGCACGACGCCGCGCCGCGCGCCGTCCGTGCGGTCGGTGTAGAGCAGGCCGGCGTCGAGCGCGAGGCCGGGGCGCGTGAGGAGCGAGCGCACGAGGACGTCCGTGTGCCGCAGCGTCGCGCCGACGAGCGTGCCGCGGCCGGCGCGGCTGAGGACGGTCCCGGCGACGGTGAGGCGGGCGTCGCGCGAGCCGCCGCGGAGGAAGGCGGGCGGCAGACGCGTCTGAGCGTGCGTGCCCGAGACGTTCTGGACGCCGCTCTGTCCGGCGAGGTAGCGCAACTCGGTGACGGGCCGCGCGAGCCGGAAGGCCCGCGCCTCGGCCTCGACCGAGGCGACGCGCCCCACGCGGCCGTCCGAGAGCCGGAGCGGACCGAGAGCCGCGAGCGGGAGCAGGTCCAGCCGCGCCGCCCCCGTGATGAGGTCGTCGAACGGGCGCCCGTCGAGCAGGACGGCGGTGCGGGTCGGGTCGAGGCCGTCGAACGAGACGCCGCCCGAGCGGCCGGGCGCGCCGAGCGCGTAGTCGAACGCTCCGCCGACGCGCCCGAGGAACGACTCGGCCGAGAGGACGGACGTGACGGCCGGGATCGGCGACACGACGCGGCCGGGCTCGGGCGCCGGCGGCGCCACGAGCCGCGTCGAGTCCGCCGGCGACGTGGACGTCTGCGCGCTCGCCGCTGCGCTCAGCAGCAGCAGTGCCGTGACCGTCGCGCGGAGCGCCCGCCCGCTCAGGTCCGGGTTCACCCGGCCCGCTCGCCGCTGCCCGCCGGCCACCCTAGACCCCGATCGGGAAGAGGCCGAAGAGGCGGCTCTCGATGCGCGAGACGATCTCGAAGCGGTCCTCGTCCTCCGTCACGAAGTCCAGCGCGTCCGTCTCGACGATCATCTTGGGGTACGGGTAGCGCTCGATCCAGTCCTCGTAGAGCGTGTTGAGCGCCTCGAGGTAGTCGAGGCGGATGCTGGACTCGAACTCGCGGCCGCGGCTCTGGATGTGGCGGACGAGCGTCGGGACGCTCGCGCGGAGGTAGACGAGCAGGTCCGGCGGGCGGAGGTAGCCCGTCATGATCCCGAACAGGTCGACGTAGTTGTCGTAGTCGCGGCCGTCCATGAGGTTCATCTCGTGGAGGTTGCGCGCGAAGATCTCGACGTCCTCGTAGATCGAGCGGTCCTGGACGACGGCGGCGCCGAGCGACTCGATGGACTTCTGGTGCGTGAAGCGGCTCGAGAGGAAGAAGACCTGGAGGTTGAAGCTCCAGCGCCGCATGTCGCCGTAGAAGTCGGCGAGGTACGGGTTGTCGTCGACGGACTCGAAGAACGGGGCCCAGCCGAACGTGTCCGCGAGGATCTGCGTCAGCGTGGACTTGCCGGCCCCGATGTTGCCGGCGACGGCGACGTAGAGCGGGCGCTTGTGCGGGTCGCCGGCAGCGGCGTCGTCGGCGGGCGGGGTGAGGTCGAGGTCGGTCTGCATCGGGCGCATCGAGTGGAGCCCGAAGGTACGGGGCAGGGCAAGACGGCAAAGACCCCCTGTCTCCGCTCGGGTCGCTCCGCTCCCTCTTCGCTGCGCCTGTTCCCCTTGAAGCGGGGACAGCTGGCGTCGTGCGCTGATCCTGGGCCTTGCTTCCACGCATCCGCCGCGCCTCATTCACCGCGCATCGTCCGTCGCGCCACAGCGGTCCTGCCGACCGGGACCTGAACTGTCCCCACGTTAAGGGGGACAGACCGGGCGGGCAACGATGACACCTCAGATTGCCTCAAGACGCGCCCGCACGGTCAGGGGGTCTGTCTCCTCCAGCCGAGCGCGTCCGTCTGTCACCGAGGCGTGCGCAGGTCCGCAGCGCGGACGGCCTTCTCCCAGAGCACGGCGCCCGCGTTGCTGTAGGCCCGCATCGTCAGCGTGCGCTCGGCGCGCGTGCCCGAGAACGTCAGCGTGCCGAAGTTGCGCGTCGTGTTGACGAGCGTGCCGGCGACGCGCGTCGGGAGGGCGAGCTCGGGCGAGGCCGGCTGCGAGGCGGCGTCCGAGAGGCCCGCCGTGAGCGGGGACGACGTGAAGTCGTAGAGCGGGTACGTGCCCGGGCGGTCGAGGCGCTGGAGCTCGGCGTGGTGGCGGTCGCCCGAGAGGAAGACGACGCCGTCGATGCCCCTCTCGGCGATGGCG
This sequence comes from Rhodothermales bacterium, assembly GCA_038233965.1. Classification (GTDB taxonomy): domain Bacteria; phylum Bacteroidota; class Rhodothermia; order Rhodothermales; family Rubricoccaceae; genus DASVSE01. The sequence goes on from JBBSUZ010000050.1 coordinate 11,201, forward strand.
TCGAGGAGCCGCTGCCGCTCCTCCGGAGCGACGTTGGCGTAGGTCTCGAAGATGGACGTCGGGTTGACGACCTGGCCGCCGATGCCGACGATCTTGAAGGGCGCGCGGCTGGCCGTGAGCGCGTCGAGGAGCCACGTGAGCTGCGCCTCGCCGAGCATGGTGCGCGGGGCGGTCGCAGGCGTGCCGTTGGGCGAGCGGTAGGAGCGGTCGTCGAGGAGGAAGAACTCGGCGTCGGCGATCTGGAACTGGGTGAACACGCCCGGTAGCTCGGGCAGGCCGTGCGTCGGGTTGGGCCAGAAGCGGCGGAAGACGTCCAGCGAGGCGCCCTTCTGGATGTACGAGCGGTCCGAGTCGTCCGGGCCGTAGTCGTGGTCGTCCCAGATGGCGTACTGCGGGGTGGCGGCGAGGAGCGGCTGGAGGTCCGGCGTGGCGCGGCCGTGGGCGTAGCGCGCGGCGATCCCCTCCGCGCTCCACCAGTCCGTCTCGCGGAGGTAGACGTTGTCGCCGAGCCAGACCATCGCGTCAGGCTGGAGCGCGGCGATGGATCGGAAGACACTCGTGTCGCCGCCGTAGGGCGTGCCCGGGCGGGCGAACTCGTCGTTGTCGTAGAAGCACGACCCGAAGGCGACGGTCGCCGTCGGCGGGTCGGCGCGGTACTGCCAGAGCGGCTGCGTGGCGAAGCCCGTGGCCGTCCGCTGCGGCACCAGGCGGCTGTCGACGAGCACGCGGTAGGTGTAGCGCATGCCCGGCATGAGGCCGCTCAGGCGGACCGTCGCGACGCCGTCGGCGGTCGTCGCGACGCCGGCCGTCGTGTCGGGCGCGGCCGCGAGCGGCATGCCAGCGGCAGGGACGGGCGTCACGACGAGGCGGACGAGCGCGGGCGCGGTCGTCTGCACCCACACGCTGGCCTCGCGCATGGTGACGTCCGCGAGCATGGGCCCGGCCCGGAGCGTGTCCGCGGCGGGTGCCGTCGTCGTGGGGACGTCCGGGCGGAGGCCGGCGCGGGCGAGCGCAGCGTCCACGGCGCGGCCGACGGCGGCCTGTCCGCCGGCCGTACCGGCAGCGGTCGTGACGAGCGGGACGCAGCCCGGCGCGGCGAGCAGCAGCGCGAGGCAGGCGAGCGAAAGGCGGACGGAGATGCGGGTCATGGCAGTCGGATCGGGGTGACGCTAAACGCGCCGCACCTCGGCGAGAGGTGCGGCGCGTCGGGGCCGGAAAAACTAAGCCCACTTCCTATTTCCAAGCCGTCAGAGGACTTATGCCTCCTCCTCGTCCTCGTAGACGGGCACCGGGCGGACGTCCCACTGGAGCATCTGCTCGATGTCGGCCGAGTCCTCGCCGTCGGCGTCCTCGAACGTGTAGTCGCCGAGGGCGTCGCGCTGGCTCGCCTTCACGCGCGCCCACGTCGTGCCGTTGGCGTCCTCGAAGGCGTCCGGGAACGGGCTCAGGATGCGGTGGCTCGGGTGGTACGTGCGGTACGTCTTCGCAGCGTCATAGAGGGCCGCGCGGCGCGCGCCGGGGCGCGTCGCCGAGTAGCCGACGACGCGGAAGGGCGGGATCTGGATGATCGCGATGACGTCGTCGCCCTCGTCCTCGGGGTCGGAGTACTCGGGGCGCATCACCTTGAACTCGTCGGGGTGCGGGTACGCGCTGCGGTCGTCGAACATGGCGGTCGGGTCGGAATCGTTTGAGGCTGCCAAGGTACGGCCCGTGCGTGGCGCCCCCGCAGGCACAGCGTCCGCGTTCGCGCCCCTTTCACCGCGCGATGCCACAGAACCGGGCCTTCCCTCTCGATCCGCTCGCGGGGCGCGTCGAACTTCTCGACCTCACCTCACACACGATGACGGCCATGGACGCCACCCGCATCACCGCAGACTCCGGCCTCGACGACGATGACGCCGACATGGACGACCTCGACGCCGACGACGCTGAGATCGAAGAGGACGACCTCGACCTCGACGAGGACATCTCGAAGGGGCTCGACGACGACGATGACGACGACTTGGGCTTCAGCGGCTTGGACGACGACTTCTGACCTCGACGGCTCAGGCTGGGTTTCTACATAACGGACGCTCGTCATCTCTGTGACTGAGCGTCCGTTATGCGGTTTACAGAGGCCGTGCGCGGCAGCATGCCGGTGTGGACCGTCCGGGAACGGCAGGGGAGGGGGTGGCCACCCGCACCCGTGTTTGCTCATAACGGATGCGCATGCGGGACACGTCGGGCGATCTGCGCCTTCGACCGGGCGCATCCGCTCCCTGGTCCACG
>JBBSUZ010000051.1:0-13464 GCA_038233965.1 Rhodothermales bacterium
CCGACGACCGACGCCTTCGACCTGCTCGACGAGGCCGAGCGCCAGATCTTCGCCATCACCGAGTCCCAGCTCCGCAAGGGCGTCGTGAAGCTCGACTCGGTGATGATGCAGACCGTCGCGCACCTCGAGTCGATCCACGGCCGCGAGGGCGGCATCACGGGCGTCCCCTCGGGCTTCACGGCGCTGGACAACATGACGGGCGGCTGGCAGCCGTCCGACATGGTGATCGTGGCCGCGAGGCCCTCCATGGGCAAGTGCCTCGGCCGCGGCACCCGTGTGATGATGCACGACGGAACGCTCCGCGCCGTCGAGGACGTCCGTGTGGGCGACCTGCTGATGGGCGACGACTCGGCTCCGCGCCGCGTGCTCTCGCTCGCCCGCGGGCGCGAGGAGATGGTGTGGGTGCGGCAGACGTACGGCATGGACTACCGCGTCAACGCGAGCCACATCCTCTCCGTCGTCAAGTCGCGCAGCGGCGGCACCGAGGCGCGCGGGACGATCACGGACATCGAAGTGCGCGACTACATGGCACGCTCGCCGAAGTGGCAGAGCGACCACAAGGGCTACAAGGTCGGGGTCGAGTTCCTGGAGCAGGACGTGCCGCTGGACCCGTACTTCCTCGGCCTCTGGCTCGGCGACGGCAAGGCCGACGGAGCCCGCGTCTACTCGCAGGACGAGGAGGTGGTGGATTACCTGTATGAGCTGGCCGAGTCGCGGCACGAACGGGTGACCATCTACGACGCGGACCGCTGCCCGGCATACCTCGTCACGGTCGGCGGCCGCGGCTACGGCCGCGCAGACTCGGTGCAGGGCTGCCTCAACGCGCTCGGCGTGCTGAGCAACAAGCACATTCCGCACGTCTACCTCGCCAACACCCGCGCGGCACGCCTCGCGCTCCTCGCCGGCCTCATCGACAGCGACGGACACCGGAATACCGGGCACGGCGGGACCTACGAGATCACGCAGACGAGCGAGCGACTCGCCCGGCAGATCAAGCACCTCTGCGACACGCTCGGGCTCCGCACCTCGCTCCGTTCCAAGATCGCCCGCTGCCAGACGGGCGCGACGAGCACGGTCTGGCGTGTCCGATTCAACGGCGACGTCTCCGACGCACCGATTCGCGTCGCCCGGAAGCAGGCTCCCGTATGGATGGACTCCCGCGATTGGCGCGTCTCAGGCCTCCGTCTCGAGCCGGACGGCGTGGACGACTACTTCGGCTTCACCATCGATGGAAACCGACGCTTCCTCCTCGAGGACGGGACGGTCACACACAACACGGCGTTCAGCCTCGCTCTGACGCGCAATGCGGCATTGCACCCGGTCAAACCAACCGGCGTTGCGTACTTCTCGCTCGAGATGTCCGCCCAGCAGCTCGCGCAGCGCCTGCTCACGTCCGAGGCGCGCGTCGACGCACAGCGGGCGCGCACGGGCCGCCTCCACGACGACGACTGGCCGAAGCTCGCCCGCGCCGCCGGAAAGCTCTCGGCCGCGCCCATCTTCATCGACGACACGCCGGCGCTCGGCATCCTCGAGCTGCGCGCCAAATGCCGCCGCCTGAAGGCGGAGCACGACATCGGCATCATCATCGTGGACTACCTCCAGCTGATGCACGGCACGCAGCAGACGCAGGGCAACCGCGAGCAGGAGATCGCGCAGATCAGCCGCTCGCTGAAAGGGCTGGCCAAGGAGCTCGACGTGCCCGTGATCGCGCTCGCGCAGCTCTCGCGCGCCGTCGAGACGCGCGGCGGCGACAAGCGGCCCCAGCTCAGCGACCTCCGCGAGTCGGGCTCGATCGAGCAGGACGCCGACGTCGTCATGTTCATCTACCGCGCCGAGCGCTACGGCATCACGGTCGACGAGGCGGGAAACTCGACCGAGGGCCTCGGCGAGCTGCTCATCGGGAAGCAGCGAAACGGGCCGATCGGGGACGTCAAGGTCGCCTTCGTCAACCAGTTCGCGCGCTTCGAGAACCTCACGAGCTACGCCCAGCCCGACACGGACGGCGGCTACGGCGACCCGTACGGCCAGGACCCGATGGGCGCCGACCCCTACGGCGGCGATGGTGCGGGCCTTCCGCCGTTCGAGCCGCCGCCGGACTTCGGCCCGCCGGACGGCTACCCCGGCCTCCCGCCGCCGTCCTCCGCTGACCCGTTCTGATGCCGGCCACGCCCAAAGGCGAGACGCTGAACCTCGCGGAGAAGCTCGCCGCCGTACCCGAGCACTGGCAGCCGCGCGTCGTCGCGGAGCTGAACGACGTCCAGTTCAAGGTGGCGAAGCTGCAGGGCGAGTTCGTCTGGCACCGCCACGACGACACCGACGAGGCGTTCTTGGTGATCGCGGGCGAGTTGGAGGTCGTCTTTCAGGACGCGACGGGCGAGCGCATCGAGACCGTACGCACAGGCGAGATGATCGTCGTGCCGCGGGGCGTCGAGCACATCACGCGCGCCTCGACCGAGTGCCACGTGCTCATCGTCGAGCCGCGCGGCGTCGTCAACACGGGCGAGGCGGGCGGCGACCTGACGGCCGCGAACGACGTCTGGGTTTAGCGGCCGGCCGCGGCCGGCCGGTCGAGGTCGGCGAAGGCCGGGATCGCATCCACGAACGCCCAGCCGGTTGCCTCGCGGACGCAGCAGTAGCGCACGCGCCCGTTGTCCACGACGAGGACGGGCGCGGCGAGGACGGCGTTGTAGCGCGCGAGCTGGTCGAACGTGCCCTGCCCCACCGCGACCTCGGGCGCCTTGCACTCGGCGAGCAGCAGGGCGCGGCCGTCGCGGGCGTAGGCGACGGCGTCCGCCCGCCACGTCTTGCCGCCGAACGCGAGACCCTTCTCGACCGCGAGCAGACCCGGCGGGTAGCCCAGCGCGAGCAGGTCAGCGAGCAGGCGTTGCCTCACGCCCTCCTCGGGCGTGAGGGCGACGTAGCGGCGGCGGACCGGGTCCAGCACGGTCGTCCGGCCGTTCTCGACGCGCGTGACGAGCCCGCTCACGCCGACTGCTTCGCCACGCGCCGGACGAGGGCACGGTGCGCGCCGACCCACAGGTCCGCGTCCCGCGTGACGGTCGCGATGGTGACGTCCGCGAAGTGCGGGATGAGCGCGATGAGCGCGGGCACGACGTCCGCCCAGCGTTCGGCGACGGCGAGGCGCTCGAGGTCGTCCGCCACGCGCGGCGCCCAGCGGTACTGGTCGCGCAGCGCCTCGGCCTTTTTCCAGTAGTTGCGGTCGTCCCACGCCTGCGCCGATCCCTCGATGGTGTCGCCGATGCCGCGCAGGTGGAGCGCGAGGAAGGCGACGAGGTCCTTGGCCTCGGGGTCGAAGTAGCCGTCGGCGAGGGCGGGCCGGCCAGCGAGCAGGCGCAGCGCCTCGGCGGCGGAGCGGCGGTGGGCGTTGCGGCGCGATGCCGGCGTGTCGCCCGCGCGGATGACGCGGCTCACAGGAAGTCAGGGCGGGTACGGGGTTCAAGGTACGGGGTACGGTTCGGGCTGAAGCCGCGTACCGAGGACCGCGTACCCGTTCTAGTCCCGTCCGCGCGAGCGCAGCGCCCGGACGCCAGCGACCATCTGCGGCCGCGTCGTCCGCCCGCGGAAGTACTGCTCGATCATGAGGCTCGCGATGGGCCCGGCCGTCGTCGCGCCGAAGCCCGCGTTCTCGACGATCACCCCGACCGCGACCTGCGGGTTCTCGCGCGGCGCGAAGGCGATGAACACGGCGTGGTCCGCCCCGCGCGGGTTCTCCGCCGTGCCCGTCTTGCCCGCGAGCGTGATCTCGGGGAAGCCCTCGGCGGCCGGCATCTGCATGCGCCGCGCCGTGCCCGCGTCCACGACGGCGAACATGCCCTCGCGGACGACCTCGAAGTTGTGCGGCTCGATCGGGATGCGCGTCGGGCGGCGGAGGCTCGGCTCGACCGAGCGGCCCGTCTCCGTGTTCGTCTGCCGCATCACGAGGTGAGGCGTGACGAGCGTGCCGCCGTTGGCGATGGCCGCCGTGTAGCGCGCGAGCTGCATCGGCGAGACGCCCATGTTGCCCTGCCCGATGCCCATGTTGACGGTGTAGCCCGGCCCCCAGCCCTGCGGGTAGACGCGGTCGTAGTACGACGAGTCCGGGATGAGGCCCGGCTCCTGGTTCGGGATGTCGATCGGCGCGCGCTGCCCGAAGCCGAAGCGGTGCGCCCACATGTCGAACATGTCGAGGTTCATCCGGATGCCCTCGGGGTGCGCCGCGTTGGTGAACGTGTCGTTCATCAGGCGGAAGAAGAACGTGTTGCAGGACACCCGGATCGCGTCGCGGACCGAGATGTTGCCGTGCGCGCCGCCGTGGCAGCGGTAGAGCCGGCCGAGGACGTAGCCGCCGCCGCAGAACAGCTTCGTGTCTTCGGTAATCATGCCCTCCTGGAGGGCGACCGCCGCCATGAACGGCTTCCACGTGCTGCCCGGCGGGAGGCTCGCCATCGTGGCCCGGTTGAAGTCCGGCTTGGCCGGGTTGCGGTAGAGGAAGTCCACCTCCGCCTGCGTGAACCCGTCCCGGAAGATGTCGAGGTCGTAGTCCGGCGCGCTCACCATCGAAATGATGCCGCCCGTGTTGACGTCCATCATCACCGCCCCGCCCTCCTTGTTGACGAACAGGCTCTCGGCGAGCGCCTGCACGCCCTCGTCCACGGCGAGCGTGAGGCCGACGCCCGACTGCGGCTCGACGTCCTCGGCGCCGCCCTCATATGCCTGCACCTCCATCCCGTGGACGTTGACGAGGCGGAGGTGGCGGCCCGGACGGCCGCGGAGCACGGGCTCGTACTGCGCCTCGATGCCCGTCTTGCCGATGCGGTCGCCGAGGTCGTAGCCCTGCTCGCGCAGGTCCGCGAGTTCGCGCTCGCCGATCTCGTTGACGTAGCCGAGTGCGTGCGTCAGGCGGGCGCGCCCGTGGTAGCGGCGCTGCTGGTCCTCGGAGAAGCCGATGCCGCGCAGCCGGTACTGGCTCTCCTGGAGCCGGGCGAACGCCGAGAAGGGGACGTTCTCGAGCAGCGTCGCCTCCTGGTACGTCGAGCGGTCCTTGACCTTGTCGTAGGCCGCCCGGACGTCGGCGACGGGCCGGCCGGCGAGCTCGGCCACGAGCGGCAGGTCCGCCTCGTTGAAGTAGCGCGGCGTGACGGTGACCGAGAGCGTCGTCTCGTTGTCCACGAGCAGCACGCCCTTGCGGTCGAAGATGTAGCCGCGCGCCGGGCGGATGATGCGCGTCGCGATGGCGTTGCCGTCGGCCTCGTCGGCGTACTGCGCCTGGTCCACGATCTGCATCTGGACGAGCCGCGCCGAGAGGAAGCCCAGCAGGGCCACGACGATCACGGAGAAGATGCGGAAGCGGACGCGGGCGTCTTCGCGGGCGGTGACGGCGAGCACGAGCAGAGAGTGGTTCGAGGGACAGGGGTCTCGGTACAAGCATGCGCCGGGCAAACAGACGCGCCCGCCCACGGCGAGTCCGCTTCCGCACCCAGAACCACACACCTCGTACCCTGGCGCGGGGCAAAACGGTGCGCCCGGGGCCAGACGAGGGTACGAACGGCCGACCCCGATCCGTCGTACCCGGGCGGGGAGAATGCACCCGCACGGCCGATTTCGCACAGCCCCCGCCTGCCCGGGTCGGCGCCCGCGCCGCCGGCCGCCCCCGACCCGCTCACGCACCGCGAACCCGCTCCGGCCTCGCGGGTTTGCCTGACTGGCCCCGTTCGCCGACCCGACTCATCCCGCCCGCTCCATGCCCGCCTTCGCATCCCGACTCGCCGTCCGCCTCGGGGCCGCCGCCCTCGCCCTGGCCCTGTTCGCGCCGGCGGCGCAGGCGCAGTACTTCGGCCGCAACCAGGTCCGCTACGACGACTTCGACTACCGCGTGCTCGTAACCGACCACTTCGATATCTACTACTACGACGGCATGGACCAGACCGTCCGCGACGTCGGGCGGATGGCGGAGCGCTGGTACGACCGCTTCTCGGCCATCTTCGGGCACGAGTACAACGAGCGCAAGACGATCGTGCTCTACGCGGACGACGCCGATTTCCGGCAGACCAACATCGCGCAGATCGGCGAGGGCACGCAGGGCGTCACGGAGGGCCTCCGGCAGCGCGTCGTGCTGGCCGTCGCGAGCACGAACGCCGAGACGGACCACGTGCTCGGCCACGAGCTCGTCCACCAGTTCCAGTACGACATCGCGCAGCGCGGCGAGCGCTTCCAGAACTTCATCCGGACGCCGCTCTTCGTCATCGAGGGCATGGCCGAGTACTTCTCGGTCGGCCGCGAGGATGCGCTGACGTCGATGTGGATGCGCGACGCGGTCCTCCGCGACGACGTCCCGTCCGTCACCGAGCTCATCCGCTCAGGCGGGCGCTACAACGAGTACCAGTACGGGCAGCCATTCTGGGCCTACGTCGCCGGCGAGTACGGCGACGATGCGGCCGTCCGGCTCTTCCGCACGACGCTCGAGATGCCGCTCGATTCGGCGCTCGTCGTGGTGACGGGCCTGACGCCGGACAGCCTCTCGGCCGGCTGGGCGCGCTCCCTTCGCGACGGCCTCCTGCCGTCCGTCGCCGGCCGCGAGGTCCCGACGGCGCCGCGCACGGCCAGCGAGCTCGACCGCATCGCCGACGAGCGGACCGAGCGCGAGGCGGCGCGCCGCGAAGGCCGCCGCGCCCGTCCGCCGCGCTTTCTCGCCTACCCGGACTCGCTCGCGCGCCTCCAGGGCACGCGCCTGCTTGCCAACGAGCGCGACACGGGCGGCATCAACATCGCCCCGCAGCTCTCGCCCGACGGCCGCACGGTCGCGTACCTCTCCGAGCGCGACCTCTTCGGCATCGACCTCTACCTCGCCGACGCCGCCTCGGGCGAGGTCCTCGCCAAGCTCGCCTCCGTCGGGTCTGACCCGCACACGGACGCGCTCCGCTTCATCGAGTCCGCCGGGACGTGGCGGCCCGACGGCGCGCAGTTCGCCTACGTCATCTTCGCCGGCGGCAACAACGAGATCGCCGTCCTGGACGTCGCGAGCCGGCGCGTCGTGAAGCGCCTCGCGGTCGAGGGCATCGGCGCCATCCGCGACCTCTCGTTCTCGCCCGACGGCGGCCGCATCGTCTTCTCCGGCGCAAAGGGCGGCGTGAGCGACCTCTACATCGTCGACGTCGCCTCGGGCACGGTCCGGCAGATGACCAACGACCGCTTCGCGGACCTCCAGCCCGCGTGGAGCCCGGACGGCCAGACCATCGCCTTCGTCACGGACCGCGGGCCGGGCACCGACTTCGACCGCCTCGCCTACGCCCAGCCGCGCCTCGCCCTGATGACGGTCGCGACGGGCGAGATCGAGCCCCTGAGCCTCTTCGCCGGCGCCAAGCACATCAACCCCGCGTGGAGCCCGGACGGCACGAGCCTCTACTTCATCTCGGACCGCGGCGGCTACAACGACGTCTTCCGCCTCGAGGTCGCCCGCCGCCAGGCCGGCGACGCCGCGCTGAGCCAGGTCACGCGCCTCGCGACGGGCGTCGCCGGCATCGCGGACCTCTCGCCGGCCATGTCGGTGAGCCGCCAGACCGGCGACATCGCGTACTCGGTCTTCGAAGGCCAGCGCTACACCGTCTACCGGACGGACGCCGCGCAGGCGCAGGGCACGCCCGTCGAGCCCGTCCGCTTCGCCAACGCGGCGACGCTGCCGCCGGGCGACGCCGCCAGCCGCAGCCGCGTCGAGGCCTACCTCGCCGACGCCCGCTCGGGCCTCCCGGCCACCGCCGACTTCGCCAGCCGCGACTACCGCAGCCGCCTCACGCTGGACTACATCAGCCAGCCGCAGGTCGGCGTCGGCTACGACCAGTCGAACGGCGGCGTCGGTGTCGGCGGCGGCGTCGCGTTCCTGTTCTCGGACCAGCTGTCGGACAAGTCGCTCGGCGTCGCGGTGCAGGCCAACGGGACGCTCCAGGACATCGGCGCGCAGGCGACCTACCTCGACCGCGGGCGCCGCTTCGTCTACGGCGCTCAGGTCGGCCACATCCCCATCCTGCAGGCCTTCATCTCGGGCGCGCCCGCTGGCAGCGCGCTCCCCTACACGCGCTACTTCTACCGCACGTTCATCGACCAGGCGCGCGGCATCGTCGCGTACCCGTTCAACCAGACGCAGCGCCTCGAGGCCAGCGCCGGCTTCACGCGCTACGGCTTCAGCCTCCAGTACGACGCCTACACCACCGTCGACGAGAACGGCGACGGCGCGCCGGATGGCTACATCTACGACGGCCGCCGCGGCGTCGAGGGGTTCAACCAGCCCGCGCTGAACCTCGGCACGGCCGGCATCGCGTTCGTCGGCGACTACTCGAACTTCGGCTTCACGTCGCCCATCCGCGGCGGCCGCTACCGCTTCGGCATCGACGGCACCGTCGGCTCACTGTCGTACGCCGCGGTCACGGCGGACTACCGGCGCTACGCCTTCACGCACGTGCCGGGCCTGCCGCGCCGCGTGCCAATCACGTTCGCTGGCCGCGTGACGCACTTCGGCCGCTACGGCGCGGGCGCGGACGACAACCGCCTCAACCCGCTCTTCCTCGGCTACGGCCAGTACATCCGCGGCTACACGGCGGGCTCGTTCCCGGACGACAACGTCGAGTACGGCTACTTCCAGGACCGCCTGCTCGGGACCAGCCTCGGCGTCGCGACCCTCGAAGCCCGCATTCCGATCCTCGGCGTGCCGCAGCTCGGCCTGATCTCGTTCCCCTTCCTGCCCACCGAGCTCGTCTTCTTCGCCGACGCCGGCATGGCGTGGGGCACGTACCGCTACATCGACGTCTCGGGCGCGGGCGGCCGCGACTACGGACGGCCGTTCGCGGACCAGCGCCCGCTCTTCTCGGCCGGCGTCTCGGGTCGCATCAACGTCCTCGGCGCGCTCGTCATCGAGCCGTACTACGCCTTCCCGATCTCGCGCTACAACCAGACCTACGAGGTCACCGGCGGGACCGTCAGCGGTCTCAGCGCGGGCAAGGGCGTCTTCGGCGTCAACCTCACGCCGGGCTGGTAGGAGGTGAGCGGGGAGCAGCCACCGGGGAAATGCGGCTGATACCACGTCGGGCCATGGCATCGAGCGGACCAGAGATGCATTTTGCCTGCTCCCCTTCCCCGCTCCCCGCTGGCCCTCTATCCCGCCCTCCGCCCGCTCCTTTTCCGCCTCGATGCTGAGGCGGCGCACGGCGCGGGCAGTGCTGCGGCCCGGCTCGGGCAGCGCGTGCCGGCAGCGGTTCGCGCGCTCGTCGGAGTCGACGCAGAGGCGGCGCTCGCGCAGACGCTCTGGGGACTGACATTTCGGTCGCCGGTCGGGCTCGCGGCCGGGTTCGACAAGAACGCCCGCCTCGTCCGCTTCTGGGAGGCGCTCGGGCTGGGCTGGGCGGACGTCGGGTCGGTAACGAACGAAGCCGCGCCGGGCAACGCCCGTCCGCGTGCGTTCCGCCTGCCTGACGACGGCGCTCTCGTCAACCGGATGGGCCTCAACAACGACGGCGCCGGTGCCGTCGCTGCGCGCCTCGCCGCACGGCGCCCCGTGCCCGGCTTCGTCGTCTCGGTCAACGTCGCCAAGACGCACCGCGCCGATCCGTCCGGGCTGGCCGGGGCAGCGGGCATCGAGGACGTCCGGCAAGCCACCCACCGGCTGCTGCCCGTCGCCGACGTGCTGACGGTCAACGTGTCGTGCCCCAACACGGCCGACGGCAAGACGTTCGAGACGCCCCGCGCGCTCGACGACCTGCTCGCCGCCGTCGCCCGCGAGCGCGACCAGTTCGCCGATGTCCCCGGCGGCCGGCGCGTTCCGCTGCTCGTCAAGCTCTCGCCGGACGCCGAGACCGTCCCTGAACTCGTCGCCGTGGCGCTCGCGCATGGCGTGGACGGGCTCGTCGCCACCAACACGGCCTCGGGGCGCGACGGGCTCGCGACCGACGCCGCGACGCTCGATCACATCGGACGTGGCGGGCTCTCCGGGCGTCCGCTCGCCACCCGCGCGCTCGCGATGACGCGCGTGCTCTTCCGCGAGACGTCGGGCCGCGTGCCCGTCGTCGGCGTCGGCGGCATCGACTCGGCGGACGCCGCCTACGCGCGCATCCGGGCCGGCGCGAGCCTCGTCCAGCTCTACACCGCGCTCGTCTACGAGGGCCCGGGCGTCGTGCGCGCCATCACCCGCGGCCTCGCCGAGCGCCTCGACCGCGACGGCTTCGCGTCCGTCACCGAGGCCGTCGGGGCCGACGCGTGACGCGCTATCCTGCACGCCGTCTCCCCCGCCCCCGATGACGACTCGCCTCACCGCCGAACTCCGCGCCCTCCGCGCCACGATCGCCGATCTCTCGCCCGACGCGCGCCGCGCGATCGTCGTGCTCCTCGCGGCCGTCGTGCTGGTACTCATCCAGACGCAGCTCGGCACGCGGGCCGTCTACCGCGCGCTCGGCAACCCGCTCGGCACGCAGGACCCCGAGCTCGGCGGGTGGGCGTGGTGGTTCGGCATCCAGGGCATCACCGGCTTCGTCGTGCCCGTCCTGATCCTGCTCGCCGCGTTCCGGTGGACGCCCCGGCAGGCCGGCCTCGGCCCCGGCGACTGGCGCCTCGCCGGCGGCCTCGCGCTCGCCTACCTCCCGCTCGTCGCCATCGGAACGTGGATTTTGTCGGACGGCACCGGCTTCCAGCAGCAGTACCCGCACTTCTATGGCGCGCGCGCCTCGTGGTCCGTCTTCGCGACGTACGAAGCGCTGTTCGTGTTCTACTGGCTCGGCTGGGAGTACCTCTGGCGCGGCTTCGTGCTGTTCGGGACGGCCCCGGCGCTGGGCGTCCCGCTCGCCATCGTCGCGCAGACGGTCCCGTTCGCGATCCTGCACGCGGCGAAGCCGCCGGCCGAGGCCTACCTCTCGATCCTCGGCGGGCTCGCGCTCGGCGCGCTCGTCTGGCGCTGCCGCTCGTTCTGGATCGCCGTCCCGATCCACGCCGCGCAGATGATCCTGCTGGACCTCTTCTGCACGCTCCGTTTCCGCACCGGCGCGGTCGGCATCGGCCTCGACGCTCTCTGGCAAGCCCTCGGCCGCTGACGGCGCGGCCGAGACGTGCGCGCTACTCGTCCGCCTCCACGACGGGCTCGTCGGACTCGTGGACGCGGTCGCCGTCCTTGATCTCGGTGCGGAGCAGGCGGAACGGGCCGGTGATGACCTGCTCTGTGCCGCTCAGGCCCGAGCGGATCTCGATGTGCGTGTCGTCCGTGATGCCCGTCGTGACCTCGCGCATCTCCGCCTTGCCATCCACGAGCACGAACACGACGCGGCGCAGGTCCTCGCCGTCCGGGATCGGCTCGTTCGAGAGCGTGTCGCCCGTCGCCTCGGCGGCGCGGCGGGCGTCGCGCGCGAGCGCGTTGAAGTCGCGCACGGTCACGGCCTGGATCGGGACGACGACGGCCTCGGGGACCGTTCGCGTGAAGATGTCGACCGTGCCCGACATGCCGGGCCGCAGGACCGGGCCGGGCGCGCGCGGCGGCGTGCCCTCCTCGGGTGCCGTCCGCGCCGTGGTCGACGCGTCCTGGCCCGCGGCGGCTAGGCGGATCTCGACCGGGAAGTTGGTCACGGCCTGCGCCGAGCCCTCGTTCTGGATGCGCGCCGAGTTGGCGATCTCGGTCACGATGCCCGAGATCGGGTCGTCCGGGTACGCGTCGACCTCAACGCGCGCCGAGTCGCCGAGCTCGACCCGGACGACGTCGTTCTCGTTGACGTCGATGCGGACCGTCATCGCGTCGAGGCGCGCGACGCGCATGAGCTCCGTGCCCGCCATCTGCGCCGTGCCGACGATCTTCTGGCCGAGCTCGACGTTGAGCTGGCTCACCGTCCCCGAGATCGGCGCGTAGATGGCGGTGCGCGCGAGGTCCTGGCCGGCCTGCCGCGCGCGGATCTGCTCGCCGCGGACCGTCGCCTGGGCGCCCGAGATGCGCCCGCGCGCCGTCTCGATGCGCGCCCGCGCCGAGCGCTCGGCGGCCTGCGCGACGGCCAGCGCGCCCTGCGCCGCCTCGAGCTCGGACGCCGGGATGACGTCGCGCTCGAACAGCATGCGCTGCCGGTCGAGCGCCCGCTGCGCCCGCTCACGGTCCGCCGACGCCTGCGATGCGTCGACCGTCGCCTGCTGGACGTCGCGCGCGGCCTGGTCCACGCCCGTCTGCGCGCTCTGGACGCTCGCCTGCGCCTGCTCGCGCTGCGACGCGTAGGCGTCGGGCCGGATACGGAGCAGGAGTTGGCCTTGCTGCACGCGGTCGCCCTCGGCGACGGCCAGCACGACGATCTCGCCCGAGACGTCGGACGAGATGGGCACCTCGACCTCGGACGCGACGGTCCCGGACGCCGTCACGGTCTGCGTGATCGCGCGCACGCGGGCGTCTGCGACTTCGACGGCCATGCCTTTGTCCTCGCCGCCGAACGCGAGCGCCGCGCCGCCAATCGCGACGACGGCGACGCCGAGGCCGATCAGGATCTTCTTCGTCGGAGTCATGGGACCTGCAAGTTGGAGACAATCAAGGGTGAGACGGGTGCGCCTGCCGCTCTCGTCGGAGCGACTCGGTCTAGCGCCGGCCTCTCTCTCCGAAGCGCCTGAGCCGTGTGCTCACGGCCGGACCAGCGTTTCCGCCAGCGCGTCCGGCGTCACGTCGCCGACGGCGAGGCGGACGAGCGCGGCGCGGAAGACGAGCCCGTACGCCGCCTGCACCGCAGACGATTCGGCTTGTGCGAGCCGCGCCTGTGCGTCCGCGACCGCGTAGAGCGTCCCGGCCCCGAGTTCGTAGCGGTCGCGCTCGACGCGGAGCGCGGCCTGCGCCGCCTCAACCTGCACGCGCGCCGCCGTGAGCCGCGCGACGGCCGTCCGCGCCTCGACGACGGACGTCTGGACGTCGGCGTCGACCTGGCGGACGAGCGCGTCGCGCGTCAGGCGGGCGTCCGCCGTGCGGACGTTGGCCTCGGCGACGGAGCGGCGCGCGGCGTAGCGGTCGAAGATGGGGACGACGAGCGAGAGCGAGATGCTGGAGCGGCGGTTGTCGAGGCCCTGAATGAAGAGCGGCGTCCGCTCGAGGTCACCGCGCCCGCCCGGGACCGTGAACGGCTGCCCGCCGACGAGAACCGGCGTGCCGTCGGGCAGCGTCACCGGGACGAGCACGGGCGGCGCGTCGGGGTTGGCGAGGCGCTGCTGGAGGCTCGAGTAGCCCGTGCCGACGTTGAGCGAGAGGTCGACGCTCGGGCGGCCCTGCGCCCGTGCGACACCAGCGGACGCTTCGGACGAGCGGATGCGGATGTCCTGCGCGCGGATGTCGGCACGTGAGGCGCGGGCGGCGGTGAGCAGGTCCGCGAGCGGCGGCGGCTGGTAAGTAAGGGCGCCGGCGGCGTCGAGCGCGGCGAGGCTCGGCCCGACGAAGCGCGGCGCGGAGAGCGGGTCCAGCCCCGTCACCTGCACGAGCAGCGC
>JBBSUZ010000052.1:0-13440 GCA_038233965.1 Rhodothermales bacterium
GCGACGCCGGCGAGGCGCGCCTGCTCGCCGAGCGGGATGCCGAGCTTGGCGAAGTCGTCCAGGATCTCCTGCGGGACGTCCTCGATGCGGTCGTAGCGGGCCTTCTTGCCGGGCGCGGCGTAGTAGTATGCGTCCTGGTAGTCGAAGTCCGGGACGTTGAGGTGCGCCCACGTCGGCGCCTTGCCTTCGGCGAGGAGCTTTTCGAAGTGGGCGAAGGCCTTCAGGCGGATGTCGAGGAGCCACTGGGGCTCGTCCTTCTGGGCCGAGATGAAGCGGACGGTCGCCTCGCTCAGGCCCTTCGGCGCCTTCTCGGTCTCGACGTCGGTGACGAAGCCGTACTTGTAGCCCTGCTCGGCGACGTCCTCGAAGAAGTCGTGCTCGGTGTAGGTGCTCATCGTGTGTGGTGGGCGGCGTGAACGAGCCGCGCGGGTGGAATCCTGTCGCTCAGAGAGAGGGTATGCACGGAAACGGCCGCGGCTCCCAAGGCGCAGTCAAGATTTGGTCTAAACTAGGGGTCACACCCAATCTCATGGAAACGACTGCCGCCTTCTCTGTCACCGACCGCGCCATCGAGCGCCTCCGCGACGTCGCCGAGGCCGAGCACATCGACACAGCGACGACGGCCCTGCGCGTCGCCGTCGTCCCGGGCGGCTGCTCGGGCCTGACGTATGACCTCGGGTGGGACACGACGGTCCTGCCGACCGACGAGACGGTCGAGGTGGCCGGCCTGCGCATCGTCGTCGACCCGCGCTCGCTGCTGACGGTCGAGGGCACGACGCTGGACTTCACGGACGGCCTCGAGGGCCGCGGCTTCGCCTTCGACAACCCGCAGGCCTCGCGCACGTGCGCCTGCGGCGAGTCCTTCTCGCTCTGACCGAGGGCACGCCTGGTGCAGATGGACCATCCGCCGGTCTGGCGGCACAGGTAAGCTGGCGGCTCACGACTCTCTCTCCGGATGCGCGTCGCCCTGGTGCTGCTCTCGGTCGTCTCCAGCGGCTGCTTTTTCCCGACGCCGCTCATCTCGGCCCGCACCGTCCCGGCCGGTGAAACCCGCATCGAGGCCGGTTTTGGGATGCCCGCACAGCCGACCGTCCGCGTCCGGCACGGCGTCACGACCCGGGTCGAGGTGGGGGCACGTGCCGTGGCCGTCGGCTTCGCCGAAACGGCTGGCGCGACGCTGGGGATCGACGGGGCCGTCCAGCTTCTGTCGCCGGAATCCTCTCGAGGCGTCGGGGTGCTCGGGAGCCTGGGCGTGTCCCGGACGGTCTTGCTCAGCGGCGCGTTCGGAGAGGGGATCGGAACGTCCTATCTCTATCCGGCGGTCGCGGTCGGGACAGACCACGTCTACGGTGGCCTCCGCGCCCTCGTCCCGCTGGACGCGGCGGGGGACGGGGCGCTCGGCGGGTTCGTCGGCTGGAGGAGAGACGCGCTGGGAGGCCGGGCCACGGTCGGGTGGGAAGTAGCGGCCTACCGGTTCGAGAGGGATGGCGTGTTCCCGGTCCATGGCTCGGTCGCCGTCGGGCTCACTCTGTAGCTGCTCAGTGCTGTGTCCAGCCTCTCCTGTAGGCCGGCGTCGGACCCCTCTCTGCCCTGCCGGGCATCCGGTCCGGGTATCCCGGTCTCCCCGTAGGGGCGAGAAAACCCTGGTCTGGCGCACCGGTCATCAACACGTGGTCGAAGCACTCAGTCGGTCTCCACGCGCTCGATGCGGCAGGTGATCGCGAGCCCGAGGCGGCCGCCGTCGATGCTCCCACCGTCGAACGTGCCGTCGCCGACGAGCACGACCCGGTCGTCGCCGGCGTCGAGCGGGTCGCCGGTCGCCTTCGGGTCCGCGAGCCGGGCGTCGGTCGCGAGGAGAAGCGTGACGCGGGACGTGCTCGCCAGAAAGCTGTCCGGGTCGAACGCGAGCGCGGCGTCGACGGCGGCGTGGCCCGTCGCCGCGTCGTACCGGCCTTCGGGCTCGCCGTCGATGCGGACGGTGGCACGGACGCGCCCGATGGCGGTCTCGACATCGCCCTCGATCTCGGGGAAGCCCACCACGCGGACCGTCGCGCCGTCGACGTGCGCCTCGAACGCGACGTCGGTTTCGACCACGTCGGCGCGGTCGTCGTCCAGGAGGGAGTGTTCGACCGTGCAGCGAACGGAGGCGACGAGGTGGGCGACGAAGCGGGTCGGGATGGGATCGGGGAGCGCGGGCATGGGGCGGAGGAGAGGGTCGCCCCGAACGCGCATGGGGGCGTGCGGTTGCCCTTGCGCGGCGGTCGGGGCGTCCTCAACTTGCCGCTTCATCCACCGCTACGCCCATGATCCGACTGCTTCTCGCCTCCGTCGCCCTGCTCAGCCTCGCCGGCTGCGACTCGTCGTCTGACTTCGTGTACACGCGGGCACCCGGCTACCTTCTCGAAAACGATCCGTCTACGCCGACCATCAGGGTCCCGTCTCAGATCAGCCCAGGCGTGCCGGTCCAGGTCACCGTCACGACACGGAACAATGGGTGCACCGAAATGGGCGACACTGAAGTCGCGTTCGTGGACGGCGTGGTCGAAATCCGGCCTTATGACTTGAGGCGCGTGTACAACGAGACCAGATGGTGCACGGGCGAGGGGGAGTCCGACCACCCGCACGTGGTCACCGTCACGTTCCCGGAGGCGGGGCCGGCGATCATCCGCGCGGTCGGCGAGATCCGGGTGGGCATGGAGAGTGTGACCCCGCAGGTGGCCGAACTCGGGATCGTCGTGCGGTAGCGACGAGCTGGCCGCTACGAGCGCTTCATCGCGAAGCCGGCCGCGAGGACGAACAGCGGCGTCCAGACGTACCAGATGTTCTGGGCGGGGTCGAGCAGGTCCAGCGTCGCCGCGAGCGAGCCGGCGACGAGGCACGCGCCGGCGAGGAGCGCCGTCCGCAGGCCTGTGAGCGGGTTCGATGCCGGGCCGCGCATGCGCGACTCGACGAAGCGGATGCCCTCGGCGATCAGCGTCGGGCTCTTGACGATGAGGTCGACGAGCTCGGGCGCGCCGCGGAAGCTCTCCTTGACGAGCGCGAGCGGGTTGAACTGGCTCAGGAAGAGCTTGTTGACGTGCTTCTGCGAGACCTGCGCGACGTCGAAGCCCGGCATCAGCGTCTGCCCGACGCCCTCGAACGTGATCAGCGCCTTCGTCATCAGCACCAACTCCACCGGGAAGTACATCCGGTACTGGCCCGCGAGGCCGACCGACTCCATGATGAGCCCGGCCACGGAGACCTCGCCGTGCTTCTGGGCGCGGTAGAAGCGGCGGCACAGCTCGGCGACGGCCCGCTGGAAGCCGCGCGCGTCCGCCTTCGGCCCGGCCTCGCTCACGGACGTGAGGTAGCGCGCCGCGTTCTCGGCGTCGCCGGTGACGAGCGAGAAGTAGTAGTAGAGCAGCGTCCGCCGCAGGTCGCCGTCGAAGAAGCCGACCATGCCGAGGTCGATGAAGCCGAGCTTCGGGTGGATGTCGCCGTGTTCGTCGGGCTCGGTGTCGAGCACGAACAGGTTGCCCGCGTGGAGGTCCGCGTGGAAGAAGCCGTCGGCGTAGAGCATCCGGATGATCGACTTGGCACCCAGGTCCACGATGCGCTCGCGGACGGCCTCGGGGAGCGCGCGGCTCGGCGCGGTGTCCGGGCGGATGCCCTCGAACTGCTCCATCGTCATCACGAGCCGGCTGCTGTACTCGCGGTAGATCTTCGGGAAGCGGATGTCCGGCTCGTCGGCGAAGTTGAGCGCGAACTGCTCGGCGTTGTCCGCCTCGCGGCGCAGGTCGACCTCGCGGAGCGTGTACTCGGCGAACTCGTCGAGGACCTTCTTGGGCTGGTAGCGCGAGAAGAAGATCTGCAGGAACGAGCCGAAGAAGCCGAGCAACCGGGCGTCGCGCTTCAGGATGACATAGACGTGCGGCTTGACGACCTTGAGGATGACGTTCTCGCCGTCGACGGTCCGCGCCTGGTGGATCTGGCCGATCGACGCAGACCCGAGCGGCTTCGGGTTGACCCAGTCGAACATCTCGTCCACGGGCCGCCCGAGGCCCTTCGCGACGCGGTCGAGGTACTCGGGGAAGGGCATGACCGGCAGGCGGTCCAGCAGGTTCTTGAGTTCCTCGGTGATGAACGGCGGCAGGAGATCCTCGCGCAGCGCGAGCACCTGCCCGAGCTTGATGTACGTCGGCCCGAGCAGCTCGAGGCGGCGGCGGAGCTGCTGCTCGATGGGCAGCCGGCGCAGGTCGCGGGCGACGAACGGGCGCACGAAGAACGCCGCGATCTTGATCATCACCAGCGGCAGGCCCTTGACGAACGCGAACTGCTCGCGGTCGCGCGCGACGGCGACGGCCGAGCCGTAGACGAGCCCGACGGCGTGGCGGAGCGTCGTGAGGTAGCGCTGCGCCAGGCTCGGCGGCTTGCCGATCTCCATGACCTCATAGCCGGCCTCCTGCGCGATCGCCGTCTGCGGATCCACCTCGGGCGCCTGCTTGCGCTTCCGTCGCCACCGCGCGAGGTCCGCCTCGACGCCTTTCTCCGTTTCCTCGGGCCGCGTCGGGCGCGAGCGGCCGGACGTCACGGTCGGGACCGGCCCGGGCGCGGCCGACGCGTGCGTCGTGGCCGCGGGCGACGTCCCGTGCGGACCGGCCGAGGGCCGGCCGTCAGACGCGAGGTCTGCCTCCGATGCGGCGCGCGACATCCCCGCGTCGTCGACGGGCTCGTCGGCCGGTGCCGTGCCCGGCATCGGGACGCCGAGGTCGCGGGCGACCGCCGACACCGGTTTCCACTCGGCGTCGGGATCGGCGGGCGGGACGAGGCGAGGCGGGCGCTCGGACATGCCGAAGGATACGGCCCGGTGACACACCGCCGCCCGGCCGTCCCGTAGCTTCGGACGGACCGGGCACGCCGCACGTCGGACGCGCGTTGGCCGGTTTCCTCCTCGCCGCTCCCGTGCCCCCGCACCCCGACTCCAGCCCGCTCGACGACGAGCCGCGCGACACTCTCGATTCTGCTGACGACCGGCCCGGCGACGAGGCGGACGACGTATCGGACGTCTCGGGCGACGACGACCTCGTCCGCCCGCTGCCCGATACCCTTGCGTCCAAGATCGCGGCCGGCGAGGTCGTGCAGCGGCCGGCGTCCGCGCTGAAGGAGATGATGGAGAACGCGCTCGACGCCGGCGCGGGGCAGGTGGACGTCGTGCTGCGCCGCGCCGGGTCGGACCTCATTCAGGTCACGGACGACGGCTGCGGGATGGGTCCGCGCGACGCCGTCGCCGCATTCGGCCGCCACGCGACGTCCAAGCTCCGCGCCTTCGAGGACCTCGCGCAGCTCCGCACGCTCGGCTTCCGCGGCGAGGCGCTCGCCAGCATCGCGTCCGTCGCCCGCGTCGAGCTCAAGACGAAGCGCCGGCAGGACCCGACCGCGACGTGCGTCCAGGTCGACGGCGGCGACCTCGTCTCGGCCGCGCCCTGCGCCGCGCCCGACGGGACATGCCTGTCCGTCCGAACGCTGTTCTTCAACGTCCCCGCCCGCCGCGCCTTCCTCAAGTCGCCGGCGACCGAGTTCAAGCACCTCGTCGAGACGTTCCAGGCGCTCGCGCTGTCGCACCCCGGCGTCGGCTTCTCGCTCGTCCACGACGACACCGAGGTCTACCGGCTCGCCGCATCGGGCGGGCTCGCCGGGCGTCTGGGCGACCTGCTCGGGCAGGACCTCACGGGCCGCCTCGTCACGGTGGCTGAGGCGACGACCTACCTGTCCGTCCGCGGCGTCGTCGGGCAGCCGGGCACGGCGCGGCGCGCGCGCGGCGACCAGTACCTCTTCGTCAACAACCGCTACGTCAAGAGCCGGCCGCTGGACCACGCCGTCGCCGCTGCCTTCGGCGCGCTCCTGCCCGACGGCCACCACGCCCTCTCGGCGCTCTTCCTCGACGTCGACCCGCGCCACGTCGACGTCAACGTGCACCCGACCAAGACCGAGGTGCTGTTCGACGACGACCGCGGCGTGTACAGCTTCGTCCGCGCCGTCGTCAAGAAGGGACTGGCCGAGTCGGGGCTCGGGCTGACGTTCGAGGGCGCGACGCCGGTCGACGGGCCATCGCTGCCCGGCGTCCCGTCCGACGCGCCCCGGATGCCGCCGCTCCCCTCCGGCGCAAACCCGACGTCGGACGTGCGTCCGCGCACCACGCCCGACCCATTCGACGCGCCGGCATGGACGCCCGACGCGCCTCGGCATGCGCCGCCGCCCGCTGCGGCGTGGCCGGACGCGCCGTGGCCCGAGTCGGCCGGGGAGACGCCGCGCGACGCGCCGCGCGGTCCGGCTCAGATCTACGCCCCTGTCCCGGCCCGCACCGATGACCTCGGCGACCTCGGCTCGGACTCCGAGCGGACGCTGTGGCAGCTCCACGGCCGCTACCTGCTCTCGCCCGTCCGCTCGGGCCTGCTCGTCGTGGACCAGCAGGCGGCGCACGAGCGCATCCTCTACGAGCGCGCGCTCGCGTCGATGGCGTCGGGCATCGCGCCGCGGCAGCAGCTCCTGTTTCCGGTCACGGTCGCGCTCGCGCCGGCCGACCGGGCGCTGCTCGACGAGATCCTGCCCGACCTCGCCGCGCTCGGCTTCGACCTCTCACTGTCGAAAGACGGCTCCGTGCTCGTCCGCGGCCTCCCCGCCGACGTCACGCTGGGCGACGAGCGCGCCGTCCTCGACGACCTGCTCGCGCAGTACCGCAGCAACGCCGCGCGCCTGAGCCTTGACGCTCGCGACAACCTCGCCCGCAGTCTGGCGCGGCGATCGGCGATCCGTCCCGGCCACACGCTCCGCCCGCCCGAGGCCCGCGCCCTCGTGGACCAGCTCTTCGCCTGCGGTGACCCGTTCACCGCCCCCAACGGCCGCCCGACGCTCGTCCGAATCCCGGAGGACGACATCGAAAGCCGGTTTCGGAGGTAGTGTGGAAGGGGTTTGTCGGAATAGGTTCAACGAGTCTGTCTCAACAATAAAAATATGTCATCCTGCGCCGAAGGCCGGCGCAGCCCACTCGTTTCAGGATCTGCGTTTCGCCTTTGGTCGACGTTGATGAAACGCAGATCCTGAAACGAGTTCAGGATGACAAGAATGGAGGGAGGGGGTGGACGTCGGGCGTCGGGGCGGCTTAAGTCGGGCGGTGGGGACGTTGCTTTCAGCCCGCAGCCCGCTTCGGGCTCGTATGGCCACAGGCGGTGCCGGCGGGACGTCTGCGATAGGACGTCGCAGGCGTCCGCCTGAGAACCGCGGGCGCTGCGCGGCGTAGCCCATAAACCTCCATCCACCCGCCCCACATGGCCCTCTCGACCGGCGACGCCGCCCCCGACTTCACCCTCTACGACGACGCGATGGCGCCCTTCACGCTCGCGGACGCCAGCGGGCCCGTCGTCCTGCTGTTCTTCCCCGGCGCGTTCACCAGCGTCTGCACGACCGAGCTCAACACGGTCGGCAACGACTACGCGCGCTACACGGACCTCGGGGCCGAGGTCGTCGGCATCTCGACCGATTCGCCGTTCGCGCTCGGCGAGTTCAAGAAGGTGAACGGCTTCCCGTTCCGCCTGCTGTCGGACCATGACGGCGACGTCTCCGCGGCCTACGGCGCGAAGTACGACCGCGACTTCACGCCGATGAAGCTCGACCGCATCGCCCGCCGCGCCGCGTTCGTCGTCGCTGCCGACGGCACGCTGGCGTACACCGAGGTGCTCGAGAGCGCTGGGGACCAGCCCGACTTCGACGCGATCGTGGCCGCGCTCGACGGGCTCAAGAGCGACGGCGCAGCCTGATGGCGGCGTTCACGATCGCGGGTCTGCACGAGCGGGCCCGCGCGCTCGACCGGCGCATCGCGCTGCCCGAAGGCGAGGACCCGCGCACGGTCCAGGCCGCGGCGTGGCTCCACGAGAACAAGGTCGTCCGGCCCGTCCTGATCGGCCGCGAGGACGCGGTCCGCGCCGCTGCCGAGACGGCCGGCGTGGCGCTGCCGGCGGGCGTGCCGGTCGTGGACCCGGCGCGCGCCGATGCCGCTCAGGGCTACGCGTCGCACCTGTTCGCCCGGCGCAAGGCGAAAGGCCTGACGTTCGAGGCCGCGCTCGAGACCGTCCGCGACGTCCTCTACTTCGGCGACGCGATGGTCGCCGCGGGCGACGCCGACGGTTGCGTCGCCGGGGCCGTGCACAGCACGCCGGACGTGCTCCGGGCCGCGATCCACACGCTCGGCGTCGCGCCGCAGTCGCGCCTCGTGTCGTCGTTCTTCCTGATGGTGCTCCCGAACGGGCAGCCGGTGACCTACGCCGACTGCGGCGTCGTCCCGCTCCCGACGGCCGACGAACTGGCCTCGATCGGGCTCGACGCGGCCGACAACCACCGCTTCCTGACGGGCGAAGCGCCGCGCGTCGCCTTCCTGTCGTTCTCGACGAAGGGCTCGGCCGAGGACGAGTCCGTGAGCCGCGTGCGTGAGGCGGTCCGGCTCGCGCAGTCGCAGCGTCCCGACCTCGACATCGACGGCGAGCTCCAGTTCGACGCCGCCTTCGACGCTGACGTCGGCCAGCGCAAGGCGCCGGGCTCGTCCGTCGCCGGCCGCGCCAACGTCTTCGTCTTCCCGAGCCTCGACGCAGGCAACATCGCGTACAAGATCACGCAGCGCGTCGGCGGCGCCGAGGCGTTTGGTCCGATCCTGCAGGGCCTCGCGAAGCCGGCCAACGACCTCTCGCGCGGGGCGGACTGGGAGGACATCGCCAACGTCGCCGCGATCACGGCGATCCAGTCGGCCGCGAGTACATGATCCGTTATTGCACCTGATAAAGCTGTGACCAAGCCGCCCGCCACCGTCGTCACCGTCGTCCAGACGGATCCCGTGTTCGGCGACGTCGCGGGCAACCTCGACGCGGCCGAGGCGGCGATCGGCAGGGCGGGGGAGACGGACCTCATCGTCCTGCCCGAGCTCTTCGCGAGTGGCTACGTCTTCGAGTCCGCCGCGCAGACGCGCGAGCTGGCCGAGCCCGCGCCCGACGGCCCGACCGTCCGACGTCTGGAGCGGATCGCGCGGGAGGCGGGCGCGACGGTCGTCGCCGGGCTGCCCGAACTCGCCGGCGGGCACGTCTACAACAGCGCCGTCGTGGTCGCGCCGAACGGCTGGCTCGGGACGTACCGCAAGACGCACCTTTTCGGCGAGGAGACGCTCCACTTCACGCCCGGCGACACCGGCTTCCGTGTCTGGACCGTCGCCAACCGCCGCGGGCGCAGCTTCCGCCTCGGCGTGATGGTCTGCTTCGACTGGTACTTCCCCGAGTCCGCCCGCACGCTCGCGCTCGCCGGGGCCGACGTCGTCGCGCACCCGTCGAACCTCGTCCTGCCCGACTGCCCCGGCGCGATGCCGGTCCGCGCCCGCGAGAACCGCGTGTTCACCGCGACGGCCAACCGGATCGGGACCGAAGCCAACAGCCGCGGCGCATGGACGTTCATCGGCCAGAGCCGCATCTGCGGCCCGCGCGGCACCGTCCTTGCCGATGCCCCGGTCGACGCGCCGGCCGTGATCCGCGCCGAGATCGAACCGCGCGACGCGCGCGACAAGTCGGTCGGCGCGTTCAACGACGTCGTGGCCGACCAGCGTCCGGAGTTCTACGACCCGACGCCTCGGGTGACGCCCCGGCGCTGACGCTCAAATCCGGCCGATCTCCTCCGCCTGACGGGGCGGGCACGTGGGCGAGCCGGGTATCTTGCCCGAAACACGAGGGTCACCTTTGGCACAGAAGACAGAGCTCGGTTTCGAGCGCACCGTACTCCCGTCCGGCGTCCGCGTCGTCACCGAGGCCATGCCGACGGCCCACACCGCCGCCGTCGGCGTGTGGGTGGACGCCGGCTCGCGCGACGAGACGCCCGAGGAGGGCGGCATCACGCACTTTCTCGAGCACATGGTGTTCAAGGGGACGTCGCACCGCCCCGGGCACCTCATCAACCAGCGGATGGAGGCCGTCGGGGGCTACCTCAACGCGTTCACGTCCAAGGAGCACACCTGCTTCTACGCGAAGGGCCTCGCCGAGCACGCCGGCCGCGCGCTCGACACCGTCCTCGACCTCGTCACTTCGCCGACGCTGCCCGGGCGCGAGATCGAGAAGGAGAAGGACGTCGTGGTCGAGGAGATCAAGATGTACGAGGACGCGCCGGACGACCAGATCTTCGACCTCGCCGAGGCCGTCGCCTATCCCGAGCACGCGCTCGGCCGGCCGGTCATCGGGACGCCCGAGTCGGTCCGTTCCTTTTCGCGCGAGACGCTCGAGGGCTACCTCGCGAGCCACTACACGCCCGACCGGCTCGTCGTGGCCGCCGCCGGCAACGTGCGCCACGCGCAGATCGTCCGGGCGACCGAGAAGCTCCTCGCCGGGCTCGACCGCGCGCCGAGCCGGTTCACGCGCACGGCGCCGACCGAGTACACGCCGCAGACGATCTCGCTCACCCGCCCGACGACGCAGCAGGCGCACCTCGTCGTGGTCGCGCCGGGCCTCGGCGCGCACGACGCGCACCGGACGACGCTGTCCATGCTCAACGCCGTGCTCGGCGGCGGCATGTCGAGCCGCCTCAACCAGAACGTCCGCGAGAAGTACGGCTGGTGCTACTCGGTCTACTCGTTCGCCAACGTCAACGGCGACTCGGGCGACGTCGGGGCGTACATCGGGACCGACCCGGCACGCGTGGACCGCAGCCGGCAGCTCATCGTGCGCGAGATGCAGAAGCTCGCCGAGACCGTCGTCTCGCCGCGCATGCTGGACCGCGCGCGGCAGCAGCTCAAGGGCTCGATCGTGCTCGGCCTCGAGTCGACGTCGAGCCGGATGCAGCGCCTCGGCCGGGTCGAGCTGACGTACGGCCGCGAGATCCCGATCCCTGAGGTCGTCGAGGAGATCGAGGCCGTGACGGCCGAGGACGTCCGCGCCCTCGCCGCCGAGCTCTTCGCGCCCGAGCGCCTCTCGACGGTCACGATCCTGCCCGAAGAGGAGGTTGGGGAATAGGGGTTGGGGGTTGGCGGAGGCCAATCCCTGCGCATTAAGCCCTGCCCCCCACTCCCCACTCCCCAATCCCCGACATGTCATTCCCCTACTCCGGCCGCAAGGTCCTCGTCACCGGCGGTGCCGGGTTCATCGGCTCCCACGTCGCCGAGGCGCTCGTGGCGCAGGGATGCGACGTCCACGTGATGGACGACCTCTCGGGCGGCGTCCGCGAGAACGTCCCGGCCGGCGCGACCTTCCACGACATCGACATCCGCAGCGCCGAGGCGGCCGAGCTCATGCGCACCGAGCGGTTCGCCGCGCTGTGCCACCTCGCGGCGCAGATGGACGTCCGCCGCTCCGTCGCGGACCCGACCTACGACGCGTCGATCAACGTGCTCGGGCTGCTCAACCTGCTGGAGGCCGGGCGCGAGGCGGGCCTCGAGCGCGTCGCCTTCGCCTCGACCGGCGGCGCGATCTACGGCGAGCCCGACCCCGCCGTCAACGGCGGTGGTCCGCAGCCGGAGAGCCACCCGACGCTCCCGATGTCGCCCTACGGCATCACCAAGCTCGTCTCGGAGCACTACCTCCGGTTCTACGAGCAGACGCACGGCATCCGCTACGCCGCGCTCCGCTTCGGCAACGTCTACGGCCCGCGCCAGAATCCGCACGGCGAGGCCGGCGTGGTCGCCATCTTTACGCAGCGTCTGCTCCGCGATGAGCCCGTGCGCGTCAACGGCGCCGGGACGCAGACGCGCGACTACGTCTTCGTCGGCGACGTGGTGCGGGCGTTCGTCGCCGCGCTGGCCTCGGACGCGTCGGGCATCTTCAACGTCGGCACAGGCGTCGAGACGGACGTCAACACGCTCTTCGACATCATCAACGCCAGCACCGGCGCCGGCCGCGAGCGCGAGCACGGGCCGGGCATGCCGGGCGAGCAGATGCGCTCAGTCCTCGACACGACGCGCATCCACGACCGCCTGGGCTGGACGGCCGAGACGGACGTCGCCGAGGGCCTCCGCGAGACCGTCGAGTGGTTCCGGACGCGCGAAGTCGGCGCGTAACACGCCTCCGCGGTCGCGTCCGCCCGACGGGCGTGGCGCGCTCGGCTCTGATACCAGTCGGCCCGGTCCGTTCGTATCCGCCGGGGCACGGGCACGTGGCCTTGCCGCCGGCGCCGGGATTTCCGACCTTGGCTCCGCACCCGACCCCCACCGGCTGATTCTGGCTACCCGTTCAACCCGCTCGACTCCCACGATGCGTTCAACCGCCAGAATCCTCGTCGCCGCTGCGCTCGGCACGGCCGTGCTCGCCGCACCGGCCGCGCGCGCGCAGACCGAGACCGTCAAGTACGGCGCGGAATTCCTCGCCGCCGGCGTCGGAGCCCGCGCGCTCGGCATGGGCGGCGCCTACGTCTCGCACGCCGACGACGTCACAGCCGCGTACTGGAACGTCGCCGGGCTGGACGCCATCGGGACGCCCGAGGCGGCGTACATGCACGCCGAGCGCTTCGACGGCGCCGTCTCGTTCGACTACGCCGCCGCCGCGTTCCCGCTGAGCGAGCGGTCGACGGTGGGCATCTCGCTCGTCCGCTCCGCCGTCGACGACATCGCCAACACGCTCGACGCCTACGACCCGGCGACGGGCCTGCCGCGCCCGGACGCCGCCAACTACATCACGTACTTCTCGGCGGCCGACAACGCGCTGTTCCTGTCGTACGCACGCGGCGTGAACGACAACCTCGCCGTCGGGGCGTCGGCCAAGATCGTGCGCCGCGGCATCGGCAACTTCGCGAATGCGTGGGGCTACTCGCTCGACGTCGGCGCGCAGTACCAGCTCGGCCGCGTCCGGCTCGGGGCCAACCTCCAGGACGTGACCGGCATGCTGACGTCGTGGTCCGTGGACGAGGCGCGCTTCGCCGCCGTCGACGCGGCGTCCCGGCCCGTCGGCCTCACCGAGTACGTCCGCCCGGTTGCGCGCCTGGGCGCGTCGACCGAGATGATGCTCGGCGCGTCGTTCGCGCTCACCGCCGCGGCCGACCTCGACCTGGGCTTCGACGGGCAACGCGCCAACGTCATCGACGTCGCCGGCGTCTCGCTGCGGCCGCGCATCGGCGGCGAGGTGCTGTACCGCAACCGCCTCGCGCTGCGCGCCGGCATCTCGGACGTCACGACCAACGCCGACTACGGCACGCAGATCACGCCGACCGTCGGCGCCGGGCTCAAGCTCGGCGCGCTCGACGTGGACTACAGCTTCGGCGACTTCGGCGGCCTCTCGGCCGAGCTCGGCTACTCGCACCGCGTCTCGGTCGGGTACCGCCTCGGCGGCACGCGCTTTGCCCGCCCCTCCCGCGCACCCGGCCTGCCGGGCGCGATGTAACACCCGCGGACCTTTCTCCGTCTCCGGGATCCCCGAGCCCTTCCCCCCCGGCCCGATGATCTCTCTCCGAAACCCC
>JBBSUZ010000053.1:0-13300 GCA_038233965.1 Rhodothermales bacterium
AACGGACCCTCGGCTCATCGGCACGGTGCAAGTCGCGCCGAACAGAAGACGCGCGGCCCACGGAACGCCAGAGCGGGCGAGTCCGCCGAGTGCTCGGCGCAGTCTGTGATCCACCTCTGGTAAAGGCGCCTGTGACGCGGGGAAAGCTCGGGCGACGGACATCGGTCGGGGCGCGGTGCACAGGGCTGAGCGCGAAACCCGAGGTCGACCGGACAACTCGCCACAAGGTCACGGCGCCGGTGTCCACCGTGCGGCCCGACCTGCGCTCTCTCCACCGAGGCGCCGGCAGGTGCTCGTCAGGGCAAGATGTGCTTTCCTCTACAGGAAAACGCGCTCGTCGCCCTGCGGGACTCCTCGCCTACGCCATTCGCAGTCGCCCCTTCCCTCCGGTCCGTGCCGATACTCATGGCCTCTCCCCCGCCCTCTCCAGACTCCGCTCCGGCGCTCGCGCGCCTCGGCGGTGACGCGCCTCCGGCGGTCTCCGAGAAGGCGCGTCCGGGGCGACCGAGGAAGAGCAGGAGCGAGAGCCGGACGGCTCAGCTCCACGTGCTCGTGACGCCGGCCGAGCGCGCCGCCGTCCACCGCGCCGCGGCCGACGCCGGGCTCTCCGTGTCGGCCTTCGTGCGCCGGCGCGCGCTCGGCCGGCCCGTCACCGCTCGCGCCGACGCCCAGGCGCGCGCGGCGCTCCGCCGGGTCGGCGTGAACCTCAACCAGCTCGTCCGCGCGGCCAACTCGTCCGGTGCAGCGGGCACGCTGGCGGGCGCCGGACCGGCACTCGCCGCGACGGCGGAGGCCGTCCTCGCCGAGGTGCTCGCGGCCGTCGAGCGCCTCGGTGTAGCAGCGGACCAGACCGGGGACGCGGGATGATCGCAAGCTCGTCCACCGGGTCCAGCTTCTCCGGGCTCGCGGGCTACCTGCTCGGCGACGAGTCGCGCGTGGGCTGGGCCGAGAGCGTGGGCCTCTGCGAGGGCATGAACGGCGAACGCCTCGACGCCGCCGCGGCTGCCCGCGTCGCAGCCGAGATGCGCGACCAGGCCGCCGAGTCGGGCCGCGTGAGGGCACCCGTGTACCACGTCGCGCTGTCGTTTGACCCCGACGACCGGCCGACCGAGGACGAGCTGCGGGATGCCGCTCGGCGCACGCTCCGAGACCTCGGACTCGACGGGCACCAGGCGATCATCGTTCGGCACACGGATCAGCCGCACGCCCACGTCCACCTCATGGTCAACCGGGTCGGGCCGGGCGGCCGGGCGTGGTCGACCTCGCACGAGCGGCGCCGGCTCCGCGCCTCGGTCGAGGCGCAGGAGCGCGAGCTCGGCGTCCGCTGGACCGGCCGCAACGCCGAGCGCGCCGGCGTCCCGGCGCGGGACGCGGCACCGCGAGACGCCGGGCGTGGCTTCGCCGCCGACGTCCGGCACCGCGCGCTCGCGGACATCCAGAAGGCGACGAGCTGGAGCGACCTCGAGGCGCGCCTCACGGCGCACGGGCTCCGGGTCGAGCGCCGCGGCCGCGGCGGCATCGTGACCGACGGAAAGCGGGAGGCCAAGCTGTCGTCCGTGTCGCGCTCTGTGAGCCTCTCGAAGCTCGAGGCGAGGTTCGGTCCGCTCCGAGCCCCGGCGCGCGAGGAGCGGGCCGTAGCGAGGTCGTCCGGGCGCGTCAGGGCGATGGGCGCGGGCGTGGCATCCCGGAGTGGTCGGGTGGCCGCGCGGTCTACGCACCGAGGCGCGCGTGGCGCCGTCCGTGTCGTCCGCACGGCAGCCGCCGACGGCGAGCGCAGCGCAGACGAGCGCATCGCCCGCGCGGCGGCCCGAGCGGCCCGGACGCGCTCCGTTGGCGCCGCCGCCGGTCTCGCCCGTACGGCCATCTTTCCGCTGGCCTCGAAGACGCTCTCAGCACGCGCTACGCACCGCGACGTCCGGCCGGGCGGGCGCATCGACCGGCTCGCAGGGCTCATCGCCAAGCGCGCTCGGATCGGGCGCCTCGAGTCGCACTGGGGCGCGGCGCTCGGCGTCCGGGCGCGAGCGAAGGAGGAGACCGCGACTCGGGCCGCAAGACTTGACGGGCGCGCACGCGTTGCCGCCGAGGCGTTCGGGCGCGCACTGGCCCCGGTCTACGCCGACCCGAAGGCGGCCGCGCGAGCGTTCACGCGCGAGGCCAACGCGCACGGGACGGCCGCGGCATCGAAACGGATGGCCTCGACGCCCGAGGCGTTTGGGGCACTCCGCGAGACAGCCGCGGTCCGCCCATCTGGGTTGAAAGGCATCTTCCAAGGCGCCGGAGCGGCGACGACGGACGCCGCGCGCGCGGCTGCGCCCTCGGCAGGGCGCGCCGGAGAGGCATACGTCCGTGCTCAGGTCGAGCGCGCTGGATCGTCGCGGGGTTCAGGACCGTCCGGGACGAACACCTGGGTTTCTGCGGCCGAGCGTCGAGACGCTCGTGTCCGCCCGGAGCTGTTCGAGAGCCGTCCCGGCGGTCCCGCGAAGAAAGCGGCACAGCGCCTCGACGAGCAGATCGGCCGCGCCGCTCAGCGGGTTGGGCGCGCTCCGACCGCGAGGTCCTCGCCAGAGCGGGTCTCTGCAGCTTCTCGTCAGTCGAAGGCTCGTCAAGCTGCCAGAGTGAGCCAGAAGATGGCCGTGAGGCTCGGCGTGACCGGCTTGGGCGTGGCTGCCACGGCTGTGCGTGCGATCGGTCAGGGCCTCGGACGTTGACCCCTCCTCGCGATGCCTGGTCGTGCTAAAAGACGGAGCGAGAGGTGGTGCCGGACCCAGGTTGCCGAACGGGTTTCTGAGCCGCCAGAAGCCTCAAATGCGTCGTCGTCTCCTCCTTTGCTTTGTCGTCCAGCAGGGGCCGTTTCCCGGACGATCACGGCAGCCTCTATCTCGACGAGCGGCGGGGCGCCGACCCCACATTCTTCGACGGGTCGTTTGCCGACGGCCTATGGGTCGCGCCGGCGCTTTCCGCTGGCGACGGTGTTTGTAGAGGGGGTGGGCGATGAAACAATGAGTTCAGACGACGCCCTCACACGGGCCACGTCTGCTGCGTCCACGCCTGGTCCCAGAACATCCACTCGTAGCGGGCGCTGGCTACGAAAGCCGTCACGGCCCGCTCGCGCTCAGCCTCGCTCGCGGCGTCGGCGAAGCGCTGAAGGCGCTCCAAGAGATGGTGCATGTAGTCGTTGAAGCCCGGATCGGCGTAGGTCCGGAGCCAGTCGGCGTAGGGGTGGCTGTCATCAGGTGCACCGTGCTCGGCGAGGAGGCGCTGGCCGAGGTCGATGTAGAGCCACGGGCAGGGCGTGAGCGCCGCGACGGCCTCGACGAGGCTGCCGCGCTGGGCCTGGGCCACCATGTGGTCCTGGTAGGCCCGGTTCGTCGGCGTGAGCTCGACGGCGGCAATGTCCGCGGGGCCGTAGCCAAGCGTCTCGCCGTAGCCCGCGTGGAGCTCGCCCTCGACGACGAGCGCGAGCCGGGCCGCGTCAATAAACCACAGCTTGTCCGTAGGACTGGGGCAGCGCGTCGAGATCAGCGAACTCGCGTCGGCGAACGCCTCGAGGTAGCGGGCGTCCTGCATCTGGTAGAACCGGAACCGCGCGGCGTCCAAGGAACCGTCGGCGAGAGCGCGCACGAACGGGTGCACGAGCGAGGCGGCCCAGGCGTCGCCAGCCGCCTCGATGCAGCGGCCGGCGAAGGGGGGGACGGGGAAGGGCTCGGAACCGGCGACTTCGGCGGCGAGCGTGGTGACGGGGGACGACATGGGTTCGCGGTGTGTGGACAGGAACACGCGAAGCCGGGCGCACAGGTCGCCGGGGCAAAGCTTCCCTACGCCGGTACGAACCGGATCAGGTGCAAAGGGACTCTCTCAGTCCGCGCTCTCAACCGAGCGTCGGACACCCCTAGCTTCGCGAATAGTGCTGAACGCCGCGGCGCGCTCGGAGTTCGAGACGCGGGCCGTGTGGGGCCTGTCGCCGGATGATAGGCGCCGTTATCGGGGCTTCGAGGCCGGGACGGCCCGCACTATCGGCCGTTTTCCGGTCGCTGCTCCTGAAGAGTCCGCGGAGGCTCCCGCCTCTTCGAGAGTGGTCAGGAACGCGTCACCGCAGGAGGTACGCCCCACACCGAGCATGCCGAGGCGACTTCAGTCGCCAGGTACATCCGGTCAAGACGCGGCCCCTGCGTCGGGGCTGGCATCCGACCGTGCGACCGGTCGGCCAGGCCAGCCGACTGGTTCAACCCGTGCGTGTCCGGATCGTCCCTGCGTCGTCGGTGGCGAGCCGCCAGCCCGACGGTGTACCGGCCAGCGCCGGGTCGACGCCCGCGACCGTCAGCGTGTCGCCGCCCGCGGCCGGTGCGAGCCGCGTGTGGGCCGTCCGGCGGTTTTCCCATGCGAGCCAGACGCGGCCGGCCCCGTCGCGTGCGGCGCGGGTCTGCCCGAGTGGGGCACCCCGGTCGAGCGGCGTCGGGACTGCGAACGTCGCACCACCAT
Organism: Rhodothermales bacterium; assembly: GCA_038233965.1. Classification (GTDB taxonomy): domain Bacteria; phylum Bacteroidota; class Rhodothermia; order Rhodothermales; family Rubricoccaceae; genus DASVSE01. The sequence continues at coordinate 4,480 of JBBSUZ010000053.1, forward strand.
CTGTCGAGACAGCGTGCCAGAGACCCAGGCGGCCGTCGGCGCCCGTAAACCACGCGACGTGGACGCGTCCATCGGCGCCGGCGGCGACAGACGGGCCGGCGTGCGGGCAGCCGTCGATCGCCCAGTGGTCCGCGTGGACCCGCACAGGCGCGCCGAACGTGCGCCCGCCGTCACGCGACGTGGCGATGGCCGGGTCGCGCTCGCCGCCCGACCACAGGTGCCGCCACACAACCCGGATGGCACCATCCGGCCCGGCGTCCAGCGCCGTCCGACAGCACGGGCAGACGTTACCGGCAACCTCGACCGGCGCCGCGAACGTCTGACCACCGTCGGACGAGCGGGCGACGACGAGCGACGAGCCCGGGCCGTGCGCGCCGTGGTCCATCGGGCCGTGGTGCGCGTCGCCGCCTCGCTCGCCGTCGTGGACGCGCCGGACCGGAACGGAGCCTGGCGCCAGCGCCGCGACCGGTTCCGCGACCGGTTCCGGGTGGTCGCGCTTCCACGCGTCCGCCTTCGTCCCGTCGAGCCACGACACGACGACCGCACCGTCCGGGGCGACGGCGATGTCGGCGAACGTGTGGCCCGTCGGGAAGCCGGCGTCCGGGTTGACGCGCACGGGCGCGCCGAACGTCTGCCCGCCGTCGGACGAGCGCGCGAGGAACAGGTCGGACGACGGAAACCGCCGGCCGGTGACCGTCGAGTCGCGCACGAACAGAACCAGCACGCCGCCGCCGGGCGTGACGGCGACGCGCGGCGCGGCCTGTGAGTGGCCTGAGACGCCGCGCGCCACCTCGACCGGCGCCGCACTGCCACGCGTCAGCATGAGACGTGCCGCCTCGCCGACGACGGACGTTTCGAGCGTCTCGCCCTGCGCCGACACGGCGAGGGCCGGCACGGAAGCAGTCTCGGGTGCGGCAGGCGTGCCGGTGGGGGGCTCGGAACACGCGGCGAGGCCGAGCGCGAGGATCAGAGAGAGTCGGATCATGACAGGAATCAGCAGAGGAGGGCGTCGGGCTCGGTCTGCGGCGGCAGCCAGGCGCGCCGGCGTGCCCGACGAGAAGGACGGAGGGCTTAAAACCGGGTGCCGATGCCGAGCGTGAGCGCGCGGGGCAGGCCGGGCGTGTACTGCGCGCGCCCGAACGCGACGGACGCCGTCGTGGCGTAGCGCGCGTCCGTCGCGTTGAGCAGGTTCGCCCAGACCTCGGCGCCGCGGAGCAGGCGCGGTGCGGCGCTCGCGCGCAGGTTCAGGACCGTGTGGCCGTCGTAGCGCGTCGCGTTCTCGGGGTCCATCCAGTAGCCGCTCACGCGCTGGATTTCGGCTGCCACGCGCACGCCGGGCAGGGGCCGCACGGCGAGCTCGCCGTTGGCGACGAGCACCGGCGCCTTCTCGATGCGGTTGCCGTCGTAGACGCGCTCGCGGCCGGCGCGGGCGTCCGTGGTGAAGGCGACGTAGTCGTGCCGTGCGACCGCCGCGCCCACGCGCGCCGACGCCCAGCGGACGGGCTCGGCGAGCAGGGACACCTCGAGGCCCTCGTGGCGCGTGCGCCCTGCATTCTGGTCTTGTGTGTCCATGTCCGTGCGGACCGTCACGATCTCGTCGCGGCCGTCCATCCGGTACACGGCGACGTCGGCGGCGAGGTGCCCGCCGAGCAGGCTCGCGAAGCCGCCGACCTCGCGCGACGTGAACACGGCCGGCCGGAGCGTCGGCACCTGCACGCCTCGGTAGAGCTCGCCCGCCTCGGGCGGCACGAAGCCCTGGCTGAGGTTCGCGTAGACGCCCGCGCCCGGCGCAAGCGTCACGACGGCCCCGACGCGCGGCGTGAGACGCTGGAACGTGTCCGAGCGGTCGGCCGCGCCCGAGAAGGCACCGGGCGGAAGCGCGTTGTCGAGGCCGTACCGGATGCGGTCGACCCGCAGCGACCCGACGAGGCGCAGGCGTGCGAGGGGCTCGACCTCGCCCTGCACGAAGGCGGCCGAGTTCGTCAGGCGGACGGTGTAGTCCGTCAGCAGAGAGTCCGTCTGGGCATAGTCGACGTAGCGCCCCTGGGCGTCGCGTGTCGCCGTGCCGAAGCGCGCCTCGTAGCTCGAGGGCGACACGTCGAGCGTCGCGCCGGCGACGATGCGAGCACCGCGCCAGCCGGGATAGACCTCGTGCTGAGCAGTGACCCCGAGCGACGTGAACGCCTGCACGTTCGTCTCGCCCGCTGCCGTCGTCGGGCCGGTCGGGCGGAGGCGGTACGACGGGTTCTGGCCGACGCTGTTGGCGCGCGTGAACACGGTGACGCTCGTGAGCTGCCGGCTGCCCCAGACGCGGTCGACGCGCACGGCGGCGCGTGCGGCGGCCACATGGCGGTAGGAGAACGTCTGGAGGCTCGTCGTGCCGCCGGAGTAGAACGAGAGCGAGTCTAGGGCGCCATCGGTATCCGTGTCGAGCAGGTTGCCCGTCGCCGTCGCCGTGAGGCGCGTGCCCGGCGCGAGCGCCGTCTCGGCACGGAGCGAGAGCGAGAGCTTGTCGCCGTCGGAGTGGTCGCGGACGCCGCGGCGCTGCCGCGAGGCGTAGCCGCCGCCCGCAAGCCCGACGCGGCCGACCGTCCCGGAGGCGCTCGCATCAGCTCGCGAGTAGCCGGTCCCGCTGTGCCGCACGGACGCCGCACCCTCGGCGACGGGCGTCGGGCGGGCCGTCAGGAAGTTGATTGCCCCGCCGATGGCGCCGGCGCCGTAGAGCGCCGAGCCCGGCCCGCGGACGACCTCGACCCGCGCTAGGTCGGCGTGGTTGACCTCGATGAGCGCGTTGTGGTTGAACAGGCCCGCCGGGCGGATCGGGACGCCGTCCTCGAGGTAGAGGAACAGCGGCTTCAGCGAGAACGGCTGCCGGATGGCGAGGGCGTGCTGCTCGTTGCCGAGGTCGACCATGTGGACGCCGGGGATGCGGTTGAGCGCCTCGGACAAGAGGTTCGGGTGCGTCTCGCGCAGGTCGGCCGCCGAGAGCGCGGCGATCGCGACCGGCGCCTCGGCGCGGGACTGCTCGCCGCGGCCCGCCGTCACCACGACGGGCTGGAGGTCGGCCTCGACCTCGACGAGGCGCACGTCGAGCACAGCGCCGCTCGCCGCGCGCGCGGACACGCTCTGACGGGCATAGCCGACCGCGGAAACGCTGAGCGCAGTCACGCGCGGTGGGACGGAGAGGGCGAACACGCCGTCGGCATCGGCGGCGGTGCCGAGCGGCGTGCCAGCGGCACGAACGGTGGCGCCGGGGACGGCGAGGCCGGTCGCGGAATCCGTGACGCGGCCGGAGAGGAGCACATTGGCCTGCGCGCGTACGGCCGCGGGCAAGATCAGGAGCGCACACAGGATGGCGCTCCACGCAGAGAAGCGGGGCATGGGACGTCCGGGAAACAGGGCAGAGCTCGCCCCGACGACTGCCGGGGCACGACGTGAGCCGCCACATGGGCGGCCCGACGAGCTAGGCCCGTTCCGGTGGATGAAACACACCCGCAGGCGTGCCCCGAGCTGCGCGTGTCCCGACCGGGCGCGCGTGCGCCGCAACCTCCTCGTCCGGCGGTGCCTCAAGGCGCGTGGCCGCCGGCAGCCACATCGTCGCCGAGAGCGCGACGCCGACGAGCGCCGTCTGCTGCTCCTGCTCGCGGTCCGTCTGCGCCTCGAGGCGCCGGGCGAGCTCGCACGCGCCGTCGCAGTGCAGCTCCGGCCGGTCGAGGTTAACGCAGTAGCGCGCCGCGATCTCCGCCCGGTTCATCGCAAACTGGGCCTCGATCATACCGTAGCTCTGCATGCTCGCCACGAGGACGAGTGTCAGGGCGATACGGGAGGCGGTCGCGGCGGCGGACATGGCCGTAAGGTAGAGCGAGCCGTAGCTCAGCCGAGACGCCGCGACTCTCCCACCTCCTTCTTCTGGGACTCACAGGTCTACGTTGACTCCTCGAAGAAGCAAGGCTGGGAGTGATGCACGTCGTCGAGGCGGCACCTTTGACAAGCGCCGTCATCGGGGCTGCGAGGCCTGGGACGGGCCGCACTATCGGCCGTTTTATGGACGGCGCAGAAATCCTGCTCACGCGGAGAGCGGAGAAATGACGCATCACCCGATCGACTACGGCCGCTTCCTCGAGGTGCGTCAGATACCGATCCGCCAAGTGCTCGTGTAGCACTGCCCCGGAATGTCTTTGAGAGCGGTCTGCGAGCGGAAAGCTCGTGGAACTGACGGGAGCCGCAGACCCGTTTGAATCCCACGAACAGGCGTTTCCCCCTTCTCTCCATCTGCTCTGCCGACATGAACGTTCTGATGATCCTGACTTCCCACGACACGCTCGGCGACACCGGAAAGAAGACCGGCTTCTGGCTCGAGGAGTTCGCCGCGCCCTACTACGTCTTCAAGGACGCCGGAGCCACGGTCACGCTCGCCTCGCCTAAGGGCGGCCGGCCGCCGCTCGACCCCTCCAGCGACACCGACGACAACCAGACCGACGACACCCGCCGGTTCTACGCCGACGACGATGCCCAGGCGGTCCTCGCCAGCACGACGACGCTCGATCAGATCGATGTCGAGGCGTACGACGCAGTCTTCTACCCCGGCGGCCACGGCCCGCTGTGGGACCTCGCGGACGACGCGGCCTCGATCGCGCTCATCGAGCGCGCCATCGCGGCCGGCACGCCTGTCGCGGCCGTCTGCCACGCGCCGGCCGTCCTCAAGCACGTCAAGGCGGCCGACGGCACGCCGCTCGTGAAGGGCAAGACGGTCACCGGGTTCACCAACTCCGAGGAGGAGGCCGTCGGCCTCACCGACGTCGTGCCGTTCCTCGTCGAGGACATGCTGAAGGCCAACGGTGGCGACTACTCGAAGACCGCCGACTGGGGCGTGCACGTGGTGCAGGACGGACTCCTGATCACGGGCCAAAACCCGGCGTCGTCGGGCCCCGCAGCGGAGGCGCTGCTGCGGGCACTCGAGGCGTAGCCGGCAGCCCGAACGTCGCGGGGGGGGGGGGGCCCCCGCCCCCCCCCCCACACCCCACCAAACCACACCCACCCACCCCAAAACCCAACACACCACCACACCCCCCCAGCGAGCTATAACCAAAGCGCCCCCCCCCGCCCCACCCCCGCGCGCCCCGCCCCCCCCCCCCGGGGCGCGGGCGGGCGCCCCCCGCCGCCCCCCCGGCCCCCCCCCCCCGCGGGGGGCGGGGGGGGGGCGCCCTGGGGCTGCCCCGCCCCCCCCCCCGGGCGGGGCTCCCCGCCCCCCCCCCCCGCGCCCACACCCGCACTGTACCCAGACCCTGCCTCCCATGACCCAGTCCACGTCGCACAACCGCCGGTTCGTTCTAGCCGAGAGGCCCACGGGCGAGCCCGACGCCGACACGCTCCGGCTGGAGACTGTCGACCTACCGACCCAGGGCGAGGGTCAGATGCTGCTCCGCAACGAGTACCTCTCGCTCGATCCATACATGCGCGGCCGCATGAGCGACGCGCCCTCCTACGCGGCGCCGGTCGAGATCGGCGAGGTCATGGTCGGCGGGACCGTCTCGCAGGTCGTCACCTCCGACGTCGGCGGCTTCGCCGAGGGCGACTGGGTCGTGGCGTTCGGCGGCTGGCAGGACTACGCGCTCTCGGGCGGCGCAGGCGTGATCAACATGGGCCGCGACCCCGAGAATCCGTCGTGGGCGCTCGGCGTGCTCGGTATGCCGGGCCTGACCGCCTGGGCCGGCCTCACGCAGATCGGCCAGCCGAAGGCCGGCGAGACGCTCGTCGTCGCTGGCGCGAGCGGCCCCGTCGGCGCGACGGTCGGGCAGATCGGCAAGATCCTGGGGCTCCACGTCGTCGGCATCGCCGGCGGACCGGAAAAGTGCACGCACGTCGTGGAGACGTTGGGCTTCGACGCCTGCATCGACTACAAGGCGGGCGGCTTCCCGGATGCGCTCCGGGCGGCCGTGCCGGACGGCATCGACATCTACTTCGAGAACGTCGGCGGGGACGTGCTGGACGCCGTGCTGCCGCTGCTCAACACGCGGGCGCGCATCCCGCTCTGCGGCCTCATCTCGCAGTACAACGCGACGTCGCTGCCGGACGGGCCGGACCGGATGAACCTGCTCATGGGGCAGATCCTGCGCAAGCGGATGACGGTGCGCGGCTTCATCGTCTTCGACGACTTTGGGCACCTCTACCCCGAGTTCGCCCGCACTGTAGGTGCCTGGGTGACGGAGGGCCGGATCCAGTACCGCGAGGAGACCATCGACGGCCTGGAAAACGCGCCGTCCGCGTTCATCGGCCTACTCAACGGCGAGGCGTTCGGGAAGCGGGTGATCCGTCTGAACGGGTAACCGCTCGGTCTGAAACGCCTCCATGCGTTACCCGGCCGGGAGCGTTCAGACCATCGCCGCGGCGCTCACGTCCGGGTGCGCCTGCACGAAGCCCACGAGGCGGTCCGCGTAGGACGCGAACGGCGGGCACGAGACGCCGCTGCCCGACAGATCCCGCGTCGTCTGCGCGGTGCTGTACTGCGTCGGGTGCGAGAAGTAGGCGAGCGACTCTGGCTCGAAGGCCGTCCACGCCGCCAGGCCCGGCACGTGCTGGAGCGCGCCGCGCGCGAGCGCGAGCGGCAGGCGCAGCTTCACCGGCGTCCTGTGCGTCGCCTGCCCGAGCAGGCGCACCAGTTGGCCGATGGACGGCGGGTTGGGGTCGGCGAGCTGGTAGACCTCGCCCTCGGACGCGTCGAGCGCGCTCAGCGCGTCGATCGCGTCGACCACGAAATCCTGCGGCACGACGTTGAGGAAGTGCGTCGCCGGGTCACCCAGGATGGGCACGGGCGCGAGCCGCCCCCAGCGCAGCATCCACTGGACGAGCGCGTACGGGCCGTCGTACTTCTGCGTCGCGCCCGTCCGGCTGTCGCCGACGACGACGGAGGGGCGGTAGATCGAGGCCGGCAGGCCGCCGCGCATCGCCTGCTGCACGTCCACCTCGGCGAGGTACTTGGTCTCCTCGTAGAAGTTGTTGAACGCCTGGCCGCGCACCAGGTCGGTCTCGCGGAACAGGCCCGGCGTGCGCCCGCTAACGTAGCACGTGCTGACGTACTGAAAGCGCCGCAGCGTTGGCACGCCGGCCGCGAAGGCCAGCATGTGGCGCGTGCCGTCCACGTTGACGCGCATCGCGAGGTTGCGCCCGACGCCGAGGTCGTAGACCGCGGCGAGGTGGTAGACCTCGTGCGTGCGCGCCTGGAGCGCGGCGTAGGCCCCGGGGTCTAGCCCCAGGCGCGCCTGCGTGATGTCGCCCTCGACGAGCACGAGGCGCCCGCGGCGGCCGTCGCCGGCCGCTTCGATCTCGAGGATGCGCGCCTCGGCGAGCGCGCGGTACTGCGGCTGGACGAGCGCCGTGACCGTGACGTCCGCGTCGTAGCGGTCGAGGAGACGGCCGGCGAGCGCGGAGCCGAGAAAGCCGGGGAAGCCGGTCAGGAAGAGAGTCGTGGACATGGTTAGCGGAGAAAGGGGATGTGGCGGAGCGTGCGGAGAGCGGCCGTCATCAGGCGGGCGTAGCGGGCGGCGCTCTGCCCGGCCTCGGGGCCGAGCGGGAGCACGCGTTGGACCGCGACGGTCTGCGCCTCGGTGTACTTCAGCAGCCCCTCGCGGCCGTGGCGGCGGCCTAGTGCAGAATCAGGCGGTCTTCTGCTTTATCGCCGGCAGGTTCTCGCAGCCGTAGTGTGCGCACAGACGCTGCCGGAGCTCCATCGTCGCGATCTCGCCGTCGGGCTCGCACGTCGCCCGCTTGCCGTGCAGCCACTTCGGCTCGATCGGGTTTAGCCACGGACTCTTCGTCGGCAGACCACACACGAGGATCCGCGTGCCGTCACCGCGACGCTTCACCGCCCGGTTGTGAGCCCGTAGCCACGCTTGGACCTCCACGCTGACGTGCCACGGCGCGTTGTCCCACACCATCACCCACACCCGGACGCCGCGCGCGGCCATTCGCGTCGCTGCCCATCCCAGGAACGCCGTCGTGACGTGCGACACCGGACGACCACGCACGAAGCGCAGCAGCATCGAGGCACCGTCCCACTCGGGCACGTACACCCCGTAGCACGCCAACGCTGCCGGCTCGGGGTCGTCGCTGCGCTTGTGCCGCTGTACCAACCGCAGTGGGTCACCGCCACCCGCCCACGCGCGCATCGACGGCTGCGCGAACCGGCTCCACCACACCTCGTCCTGGTAGCCGACCACCCAGTCGTCACGCTCGGCCGCGAGGGCGATCAGACGGTCGCGCTGCCTTTTTTTATATCGTAGAGCGGGTCCGGGCTCCGTATCCACTTCTTGGCTCGCTGCCACGAGTGCCCGAGGTCGAGGATCGCCTGCCGGATGGTCTCGCCGGAGACCTCGCGCGCGGTGAGCCCTTCGGCAAAGGCGACCTCGGCCAGCAGCGGCAGCGTCCACGTCGAGCGCGCACGGTCGAAATCGCGCGGGCTCTGGTGCGCGATGCCGACGAGCCGCTCGGCCGCCTCGGCATCGATGAGGCGCGTCGGTGCCTTCGGTCCCATCGGCCGGCGGATGAGGCTGTCGAGCCCGCGCGCGTGGAAGTCGTGGAGGATCAGCCGGGCACCGGAGAGCGAGATCGCGAGCGCGTCGGCGATCTGGTCAAGACGCTGCCGCTGTGCCGAGAGGCGGATCACCGTGGCGCGGTGCCGTGCGAATGTGTCGTCGGAGCGGGCTGCCGCGCGCAGGGCAGCATCTTCGTCATCGGTGAGCGTGCGGACGAACAGAAACGGCTTCATCAGAGCGGCGGCGGTGAAAGCGCATCAACGCATCACACCGCCGGCCGTTGCACTAGG
>JBBSUZ010000054.1:0-13274 GCA_038233965.1 Rhodothermales bacterium
GGCCGCGTCCCAGTACGTGTCGCACGCCTGCGCCCACCCGACCGAGGCGTCGATCTCGGCCGTGATCCGCTTCTCGGCGACGAGCCGGGCGGCGTAGGCGGCGTCGGGCGGCGTGCCGTCGCCGAGCGGCGGGGCGTCGGCGGCGCGGGCGCGGGCGAGCCAGCCGGCGGCAGACGGCGTCTGGGCGCCACCCCGGCTCATGCTGCGCATCGGGACGTCGGCCTGCGGCAGTCCCGGCGAGCAGGCGCCGCACGTGAGCAGAGCCCAGATCGCGAGCAGGGGGGCGAGGCGCGTCATGGCGAGGGGCCGGAGCGTCAGCGCGGGAAGACGACGGGCCAGTCCGCGCTGGTCGTCGCGTCGTCGGGGCGGTCATCACAGGCGCGGCCGCGGGCTTCGACGAGCGTCGCCTCGGAACCTGCGCCGAGGCGGTAAAGCGAGACCAGGCCGCAGTCCGCGAGGCCGCGGCCCATCGCGAACGTATCGAACAGGCGCGAGCCGTCCTCGACGTTCGGCGTCGCGAAGACGGCCGAGGGCGGCCCGAACGGCTGCCCATCGAGGTCGACGTCGGTGGACTTGAGCAGCGTCGCGCGGGCGCCTTCGATGTGGACGAGCACGTACGAGCCCTGGTAGGCCCCGAAGTCGCACGTGACGGCGACGACGGCTTCGCCGGGCGCGATCGTGACGACGTCGTAGGTCCCGCGCAGGAAGTGCCCGCCGCCCGGCTCGGTGAGCTCCGTGACCTCCCGCTCCGTTTCCGGGTCCCAGTACGTGTCGCAGGCGCGCATCCAGCCCGTCGCGGGGTCGAGCTCCGCCGCCAGGAGTTTCTCGGAAGTGAGGCGCGCGTCGTAGAGGTCCGCAGACGACGTGGTGTCGTCCGCGGTCGTCAGATCATCGGCGATGCGGGCGCGAGCGAGCCAGGCGGCGGCGTCGAAGCCGGACACGCTCGGCGGGGCCGTCGGGTGCGGGGCGGCAGAGCAGCCGGCGAGGACGGCCGCGAGCAGAGGCAGCGCCGCGCGCGTCACGCCTCCACGGGGTCGGCGGACTCGGTCTGGGGGAGGCGCACGAGCGGCGTCACCTCGGCGAGCATCGCCTCCTTCTCGGCGTGCGGCAGGAAGGCGTGGCGGAAGCCGTTGAGCACGATCTCGCGGAGATCGTCGGCGGGGATGCCGCAGCGCGTGTGCGCGAGCCAGAGCTCGTCCGTGACCGTCGTGTGCGAGAAGAGGCGGTTGTCGGTCGAGATGGTGACGGGCACGCCGGCGCGGACGTACTCGGCGACCGGGTGCGCCTCGTACGAGGCGACGACGTGCGTCTGGACGTTCGACGTCGGACAGACCTCGAGCGGGATCTGGCGGTCGACGAAGTAGCGCAGCAGGTCCGGGTCCTGCCCGAGCGTGACGCCGTGGCCGATGCGGTGCGCGCCGCACTTGAAGAGCGCCTGCCGGATCGAGGCCGGCCCGAAGGACTCGCCCGCGTGGACGGTGATGTTGAGCAGGTGCTTGCGCGCGGTGTAGAACGCCGAGCCGTGCATGTCGGCCGGGTTGCCGCGCTCGCCGCCGGCGAGGTCGAAGCCGAGCACGCCCTTGTCGCGGTACGAGACCGCGAGCTCGGCCTGCGCGAGCGAAGCGGACTCGAAGCGGTCGCGGAGGCCGCACACGATCACGCCCGTGCGGATGCCGTACTTCTTGGACGCGTCGGCGAGGCCGGCGAGGACGGCGTCGTTGACCTGCCACATCGTGAGGCCGGCCTCGGTGTGCAGGATCGGGCCGTAGCGGACCTCGAGGTAGCGGACGTTCTCGTTGGCGGCGTCCTCGGCGAGCTCGAACGCGATGCGGTACAGCGCGTCGCGCGTCTGCATGAGCGGGATCGAGTAGCCGAACCACGCGAGGTACTCTTCGAGCGTGGCCGAGCCGTCGATCTTGAGCAGCGCCTCGGCGAGGCCCTCCTCGGTGTCGGCGGGCAGGAGGTCGTCCTTGCCCTGCGCGCGGGCGAGGTCCAGGAGCGTCCCCAGGCGCAGCGAGCCGTCGAGGTGGACGTGGAGCTCGGCCTTGGGCCAGGCGTGGATCGTGGCGCGGTCGAGCGTCGGGGCGGGCATCATGCGGGTCGTCGGTGGCGTCGAGGAAGGTAGCGGGGCGGGGGGAACGGGCGCGGGGAGAATCCGGGGAGCCCGGATGCGAGGGAGCGGCCAGCCGGGACGCATTCCCCGCTGGCCGCTCCGGTCCGGGTTGACCCGGCCCACATCCTGCTCGCCCGTGCGTCAGCCGCGCTTCGTCAGGGCCGTCAGGCGCGACTGGTCGGCCCGCGCGTCGTAGACGCGGACGAGGAACGTCTCGCCGACGGGGACGGCCGCGATGGCCTGCTGCAACTCGGCGACGGACCGCACGGGCTGGCGGTTGATCTCGGTGATGACGAGGCCCTCGCGGATCTGCGCGTCGCGGAAGGCCTCGGACGAGCGCTCGACGGCCGTCACGGCGACGCCCTCGACGTCGCCCTCGATGCGCAGGCGGCGCGCGATGGTCGGCGTGAGGTCCTGGACGGTGAGGCCGAGCGCGGAGTGCGGCTCGGGCTCGGCGGGCGCGGTCGTCGGCGCGCGGCGCGGGGCGCGGCCCGTCGCCGAGGCGAGGGCCTCCTCGCCCGGGCGCGTGCCGAGCCGGACCGTCGCGGTGCGCTCGGTGCCGTCGCGGTTATACGTCAGCTCGACCGGGTCTCCGGGGCGCTTGTTGGACACGAGCGACACGAGCTGGCGGCTGTCCGTCAGCACCGTCCCGTCGACGGCCGTGATGACGTCGTCGCGGCGGAGGCCCGCCTCGGCGGCTGGCTCCCGGCCGGCGCCGTCCTCGGACGTGCCCGCGATGAGCGCGCCGCCGGGCCCGACGTCGAGGCGGCGGGCGAGGCTCGGCGCGATCGGCCCGAACGAGATGCCGAGGTAGCCGCGCTGGACCGTCCCCGAGGCGACGAGCTGGTCCGCCGTGTTGCGCACGATGTCCGACGGGACGGCGAACGAGATGCCCTGGAAGCCGCCCGAGCGCGTCGCGATGGCCGAGTTGATGCCGACGATCTGGCCGCGGAGGTTGGTCAGCGGGCCGCCCGAGTTGCCGGGGTTGACCGCGGCGTCGGTCTGGATGTAGTTGGAGATCGAGCCCGAGCCGCCCGAGTAGCGCCCGAGGCTGGAGACGATGCCGTTGGTGACCGTGTTCGAGAGGTCCTCGCTCAGCGGGGAGCCGAAGGCGAGCACCCACTGCCCGACGCGCAGCTCGGCCGACGAGGCGAAGGTGAGCGCGGGGAAGTCCGCGCCGTCGACCTTGTCGACCTTCAGCACCGCGATGTCCGAGAACGGGTCCGCCCCGACGACCGTCGCCGGCAGGATGCTGCCGTCGAAGAGGCGCACCGAGAGCTCGTCTGCACCCTCGACGACGTGGTTGTTGGTGACGATGTAGCCGTCGGCGCGGATGAAGGCGCCGGAGCCGAGGCCGTCCTGCTCGCCCTGCCCGCCGCCGCCGAACGGGTCCTGCCCGCCGAAGGGGTCCTGGCCACCGAACGGGCTCTGCCCGCCGAAGGGGTTGCCCTGCGCGGCCGGCCGCGCGAGGCGCGTCGAGCGGACCTGGACCACGGCCGGGTTGACGCGCTCGGCGACGGACGAGAACGCCTGCCCGAGCTCCTCGGCCGTCGCGACGGCCTGCTCGGCGGTCGCGGCGCGCTGCGCATCCGCACTGCGAAAGAGCGCGGGCACACCGGCGATGTTGGCGGCCGAGGTCACGAAGAAAATGCCGCCGATGAAGGCGGCGGCGACGAGCAGGGCCGTCGAGAGACGGCGAGTGGCGGCGCGCATAGTCGGGCTGAAGGAAGAAAGGAGACGGTCGATGCCTGTTCTGACGGGCGGGTGGCGTGCGCGGTTGCACGAACCAGGCGTCAACGTTCCCCGGGCGCAGATCGTGCCGGAACAGGCGGCAGTCCGGCCCAAAAAAAGCGGGGCCCCGCATCGCCGCGAGGCCCCGCTCAGGTCCTATCCGCCGTCCACACACAGACGCCGGCAGGAGGTCGCACCGGGTCAACGCCGGGTGCCCTGTCCTTCGTGCACGGAGCCGGCAGGTTGCGCCCGGCTCCGTTCCAGACGCGACTCGTCCGGGAACGCCGAGCGTCTCCGAGCGACGCTGCGCGCAACGCCCGGCGTCAATTCAGGCTCGGGTCGTCCGGGAACGTCGAGAGGAGGGCGTACTCGCCGCCCATGCGGCGCAGGAGCTGCCGCCAGAGCGCGTCGTCGGACTCGGCGAACACGAGGTCGCCGTCGCCGTCGAGCACGATCCACGCGCCGTCGTCGACCTCAGCATCCAGCTGACCCGGGCCCCAGCCCGAGTAGCCGACGAAGAAGCGGACGCGCTCGGTGTCGACGTGGTCGGACTCGATGCCGCGGCGCAGCTCGTCGAAGGCGCCGCCCCAGAAGACGCCGTCCAGGACCGGGAGGGCGCTCTCGACGGCCTCGCCGAAGGGGTGGAGGTAGTGCAGCGTGTCCGTCTGCACCGGCCCGCCGAGCCACAGCTCGGCGTCGAACGGCAGCGTCTCCGCCGCGACCTCGGAGAGCGTCAGGCCGGACGGGCGGTTGAGGACGAGCCCGAACGAGCCCTCGGTCGTGTGCTCGCACACGAGCACGACGGCGCGGCGGAAGTTGGGGTCCGCCATCGGCGGCTCGGCGACGAGGATGGAGCCGGGTGCGGGCGCGGGCATGGGGACGTGGGGGGGCGTCGCGGGTCAACGTGCCGTCGCGGCGTGGGGTTCGCCCGGTCAGGCACGGAGCCCCGGCGGTGCGCCCGCGTATCTTCGTCGCCGCCCGCAGGTCTCCCCGCTGCGCGGGCACACCAAGCGCCGACGGCGTCCCGTTCGGCCCCGACCAAACCGCTCCCCCGATGCCCCGTCGTCCTCGTCCCGCCCTGCTCGCCGCCGTCGGCGCGGGCATCCTCGCCGTCGGGCTCGTGCTCGGGCTGCAGGTCCGCGACGCCGTCTCCGCCTCCGACGACACGCAGTCGCTGCGCAAGATCGAGGAGGCCTACGAGTACATCACGCGCAGCTACGTCGAGCGCGTGGACTCGGCGCAGCTCGCCGAGGACGCCATCGAGGGCATGCTCGGCGGCCTCGACCCGCACTCGGTCTACATCTCGGCGCGCGAGATGAACAGCGTCCGCGAGTCCTTCGCGGGCTCGTTCCAGGGCATCGGCATCTACTACGAGTTCGTGCCCGGGACGGCCGGCCGCGATTCGCTCGTCGTCCTGATGCCCATCGCCGGCGGCCCGTCCGACGACGCCGGGCTCATGGCCGGCGACCGCATCGTCCAGATCGGCGACACGACGGCCGTCGGGCTCAGCACGGACGACGTCCAGCGCTTCCTCAAGGGCCCGCGCGGGACGTCGGTGAACCTCGTCGTCGCCCGGCCGGGCTACCCCGAGGCGCTCCGCTTCCGGATCACGCGCGACGAGATCCCGCTCAACACGGTCATCGCGCACTACATGATCGACGACCAGACGGGCTACATCCGCTTGCAGCGCTTCGCGGCGACGAGCGCGCAGGAGATCCGGACGGCCATCGACGAGCTGCGCGGCGAGGGCATGCAGCGGCTCGTGTTCGACCTCCGCGACAACGGCGGCGGCCTCCTCGAGCAGGCGTACCAGATCGCCGACGAGTTCCTCCCGGCCGGCGACATGATCGTCTACACCGAGAGCCGCTTCCCGAACAACCGCCGCCAGTACCGCGCCACAGCCGGCGGCCACTTCGAGGCCGAGCCCGTGATGGTGCTCGTGAACGAGAACTCGGCGAGCGCGAGCGAGATCGTCGCGGGCGCGCTGCAGGACCACGACCGCGCCTTCCTCGTCGGCCGGCGCACGTTCGGCAAGGGCCTCGTCCAGCAGCAGTTCCCGATGTCCGACGGCTCGGTCCTCCAGATGACCGTCAGCCGCTACTTCACGCCCTCGGGCCGCCTCATCCAGACGCCGTACACCAACGGCTCGGGCGAGGAGGCGTACTTCGAGACCAAGCGCGCCCTCCGCGCCGCGGTCGAGGACGTCGTCGCGCCGCAGGGCGGGCTCGTGGTCTCGGGCAGCCTCCGCGGCGCCGTCCCGGACTCGCTCGTCTTCCGCACGGACGGCGGCCGGACGGTCTACGGCGGCGGCGGCGTCCTGCCGGACTACATCGTCGCGCTCGACACCGTCTCGGCGCCGCTCCGCGTCGTGATCGGGCGCAACCTCGACAACGACTTCGCCCGCGTCCGCATCGAGTCGCTCGGCGACCGCTTCCGCCGCGAGTGGAGCGGCCGCGAGAACGAGTTCGTCCGCAGCTACCGTCTCGACGACGCCACCTACGATGCCTTCCTCGACTTCGCCGGCACACGCGGCGTCCGCGTCGTGGACGTGCGCCCGACGGCCGCTCCGGTCGACACGTCGGGCGTGAGCGCGGACGGGATGGGCAGCGCGTCGCCGGTCGGCGAGAGCATCCTCGTCCGCTCCGAACTCCAGGCGTCGCGCCGCGACATCGAGACGCGCATCAAGGCCTTCATGGCCCGCCGCCTCTTCGACACGGACTCGTGGTACCCGGTCGTCGGCCAGATCGACCCGGTGATCCAGGCCGCGATGCGCCAGTGGCAGACGGCCACGACGGCGCTCGCGAACGCGAACCGCTAGCCCTCCCGCCCCGCGCTGCCTCAGGGTGCGGGCGCTTCCCCGCGTCGCCATGTCCACCGAGATCATCTTCGTCGTATCGGAGTCGCCGGAGGGCGGCTTTGAGGCGCGCGCGCTCGGGCACTCGGTCTACACCGAGGCGGACAGCATGGACGAACTGCGTGAGCAGGTTCGGGACGCGGTGAACGTCCACTTCGAAGACGGTGAGCGGCCACGGATTATCCGGCTGCACGTCGTGCGCGAGGAAGTGCTCGCGGCGTGAGGACGCCGCGAGACCTCGACGGGCACATGCTGATCCGCCGGTTGCGTCTGCTCGGATATGAGCAGACGCGGCAGAGCGGGAGCCACGTGCGCCTGACGCGCTCGTCGGAATCAGGAGATCACCACGTGACGGTCCCGCTGCACAGCCCGTTGCGAGTGGGGCCGCTGAACGCGATCCTGGCGGACATCGCCGAGCGCCTCGGGATGAGCAAGGACGAGGTCATCCGGCGGCTTACGTGAACGAGGAATGGGACGGCTCGGGGAGCCGTCCGCACGGAGGCGTCTGATCCCGCTGCCGAATGACGCTCTCACCGAGCCAGCAGGCCGACGAGCGCTGGCGTGACGTCGAGCAGCGACGTCGCCGAGGCGAGCGCATCCGCGCCGGGGCCGATCGCGACGAGCGGGACCGGGTGCGTCGTGTGCGACTTCGTGCCGAGGTTTTCGAGGTTGCCGTGGTCCGACGACACGACGAGCAGGACGTCGCCGAGATCGTCGGCGAGAGCCGCAAAGAAGCGGTCGAGCGAGCCGAGGACGTCGGCGGCGCGGGCGGCGTCGCGGCTGTGGCCGGCCTTGTCGGTGAGGAAGTACTCGAAGAGCGTGAACCGGTGCGCGCGGGCGATCCGGAGCAACCGGGCCGCAGCGTCGGCTTCAGACAGGACCTCCAGATCGGGCTCGACGAGGCGCTGCCAGCCGGCGCCCGTCAGGTCGGCCGTGAGCGCGTCGCCCTGCGCGAGGTCGTCGGACGTGCGGAGGCGGACACCTGCGGCGCGCGCCATGTACGTGGTGACGGTCCACCGGCCGCGTGCCTCGGCGGCGGCGAAAAAGCGGTCCGGGTACGCGTTCGCGAACGCGAGATCGCTCGGCGCGAACCCGGCGCGGAGCAGGCGCGCGTAGACCGACTGCGCGTCGAGCAGCGGGCGGACGGCCGTCGGCGGGTACGGGCCGAAGTGGCCGCAGTGCGCGACGGCCGCGTTCTCGCCCGAGAACAGGGCCGCCTGTCCGGTCCCGGACTGCGGCAATCCGGACACGCCGAGCGTGGCGTCGATCGGAATGAACGTGTGCGTGGCGGTGCGGACGGGTTCGGCGGCATCCGTCCACGGCTGACCGCCCGCGAGGCGCTCGAAGCCGGGCAGCGCCAGCGTCGAAAACGGATTCTCGGGTGACGCCGGCCCGAGCCCGACGCCGTCGAGGAAGACGAAGAGGACGTGCGGCGTCATGGCGCGTCCGCGAGCCAGCCGAGCACGGTATCGTCGGCATCGGAGTCGTCGGCGCGGAGCGTCGCCCAGTCCGCGTCGGCCCCGACGACGGCGACGTCGAGTCCGGCATCGTGCGCCCACGCGGCGGCCTGCGCCTCGTGCGAGCCCTCGTGTGGTGCGGCGACGACGGCGGCGCGCGAGATCGCGATCTGGACGAGCGCGCGTTCGCGGTCGTCGTGCGCGAACGGCCCGTGCGCCATCGGGAAGGACGAGAGCAGCAGGCCGCCGGACCGGACGAGCGCGGTCGCGGCCGGGCGGAGGCTCGGCGTGAGCTGCCCGAGCCCGCTGCCGATGACGGCGACCGGCGCGCGTCCCGCCCCGGTCGTCACCTTGACCACGGCGACGTCGAATCCGTGCGCGAGTCCGCACGCGACGCCCGCGCCGGACTCGGTCGCGCGGCGCGCGAGTCGCTGGGCCGCCTCGAACGGAATTCCGGGGACGGGCGGACGCCCGAGGACGGCGAGGAGCGGCGCGACCAGCGCGCCCGGGTTGCCGTAGGCGTAGAGCACGACCGGGCGCTCGGCGCGCCCGAGGCGCTCCAGCCCGGCCGGCCAGTCGGCGTCGCCGGGGGCGAGCGTGCGGACGCCCGTCGCTGCGAGTTTGTCTGTCTCGGCCGTCGCCGCTGCGAGTGCGGCGTCGAACTCGGGGTCGAAGAGGTGGCCGACGATGCGCTCGGCGTTGGGCGCGCCTTTGAGGCGCAGCAGCACCTGCTCGCGCGGCGTCTGGCGGAGCGCGTCCGGGCTCGGGAAGCGTTCGAGCAGGCGGTGCGCCGTCACGCGGCCGACGCCGTCGAGCGCGAGCAGGGCGAGGGCGAACGGGGCGGCGGAAGGCGTCGGCGGCATAGGGGGGCGGGGGAGAGCCGGACGTTACGAATTCGCGCCGGCGCGTTCCGTTCTGCACCGCCGACGGCCCTGTGGCGGCGCAGCCGTCCGTTCGTGACACGTTGCGGCACGCGGCACCGGGTTTGCTCGGCACGGGGCATCAACCGCACGCGCATGGACGCCCCGCTCCGCCTGCTCCTCGTCGCCGACCCTGCCGATGCAGCGCGGGCCGTCGAGCCCGTCCGCCGGCAGGGCCCGGTCGAGGCCGCCCTCGCCCCGACGCTGGCCGTCCTCACCGCCGCCCTCCGCGACGCGACGTGGGACGCGATCCTGGTCGTTCCCGGGGGCCCCGTCTCCGACGCCGACATCGCGCGGGCCGTCGCCGGTCAGCCCGCCCCACTCTTCTCGGTCTCATCGGACGGTGTGCCGGCAGGATTGACGGCCGTCGCTGCGTTCGCGATGCCAGTCGAGGCGCTCGATGCGCTTCCGTTCGTGCTCGCGTCGCTCACGACCGACGTCTCGGACGAGCCCTTCGCGCCGCTGCCCGCCGCCGCCCCGCAGAGGGCCGCTCCGCACGACGCTGCCCCGGCTGCTGCGCCTGGCGTGGCGTTCGTCACAGCCGCGAACGCGGCGCTGACCGATTCAGCACACGCGACGACCGCCGTCGCGTGCGACTTCTCCGACCTCCTGCCGGGACTGCCCGCCTCGCCCGCAGACGTCTTCGTCTCGGCCGCCAACGCGACGCTCGCCGAGAGCGCGCGCGCCACCGCCGCGCTGCCCGACGCCCTCGCCGCCGCGTCGCACCTGCCGCCGGCCCCGGCCGCGCCTGCTCCGGCGCCTGCTCCAGAGCCCGTCGCCGCACCACCCGCCGCACCGGCCGCGCCGAACCCTGCTCCCGCTGCGGCCACGGTCATGACGCGCGAGGCCGAGACGCTCGCGCAGAGCCTCCCGATCGGCGTCTACCGCTCGTCGCCCGACGGCCGCATCCTCTACGCCAACCCGGCCCTCGCCGACGTCCTCGGCATCGACAGCCTCGGCGCGCTGCGGAGCCTCGACGTCCGCACCGACCTCGGCTACCCCCGCGACGCGTTCTCCGAGATCATGCGCCGCGACGGGGCCGTCCGCAACCACACCGTCGCGTGGACGAACCCGCGCGGCGAGCACGTCTTCACGCGCGAGAACGCGCGCGCGGTCGTGGACGCAGCGGGCCGGCTCGTGTGCTACGAGGGCACGATGGAGGACGTCACGACCGAGATGGCTGCCCGCGAAGGCGAGCGCCTGCGGGCGCGCCACCACGCCGCCGTCGTCTACTTCGCCGAGGCCGCCGACACCGCCGCCTCCGCCCACGAGCTCGCCCAGGCCGCCGTCGCCGCGCTCCTCGCCGCGATGCAGTCGGACTGGGTGCTGATGCTGCTGTACGACGCCGACGGCGGCATGACGCTCTCCGCCTGGGCCGGCCACTTTTCAGACGACAGCGCCACCGTCCTCGCCTCCGACCCCGCGTTCAGCCGGCTGCCGATCGCGGCCGCTCCGATGCTCGTCCGCGACACCGCGGCCGAACTGCCGGACTGGCTGCCGCCGTCCATCGGCGACGTCCTGCGTGCCCACCAGATGCGCAGCCTCGGTGTTTTCCCGATGCACCGCGCCGGCGAGCCGCTCGGCGCGCTCGTCGCCGGCTACGACGCGCCGCACACGTTCTCGGCCATCGAGCAGCAGGCTGCCGAGGTCCTCGCGTGGCACCTCGCCGGCCACCTCGCGCGCCACCGCGCCGAGCAGGGCCTCCGCGACGCCGACGCCAGCCTTCGCTTTATCGCCGCCCGCTCGGCGCAAGCCCTCTACCGCCTCCGCTACACGCCCGACGGCGTCCGGTTCGACTACCTCAGCCCGGCCGTCGAGGCCCTCACCGGCTACGACCCGGCGGCGCTCGAGGCGGCCGGCGGCTTCGACTCGCTCATCGAGGCCCGCGACGTCTACGCCGGCGACGGGCTCGCGCGCCACGCCGTCCCGGACGCGACGCACTACCACGCCGCCTACCGCATCCGCACGCGCACCGGCGAGACGCGCTGGGTCGAGAACCACGCCTACCCGTGGCACGACGCGCAGGGCGCGGCGCTCGGCCTCGTCGGGGCCTTCCAGGACGTCACCGACCGCAAGCGCCGCGACGACGACGTCGCCGACGCGGCGCAGCAGGCCCTCGCGCGGCAGAGTGCGCTCGTCGAGCTCGCGCGCCTCGGCGACGGCGACGACCACGCCCGCCGCACGGCCGAACTCGCCTGCGAGACGGCCGGCGTCGACGGCGCGTCGGTCTGGCTCGTGGACGGCGACCGCCTCACACGCCGCGCCGCGGTCGGGTCGGTCGAGGCAGCCCCGGCCGACGCGTTGCCCGACGCGCTCGTGGACGCCGTCGCGGCCCTGCCCGACGGCACCCGTGTGCTCGCCGTCGACGACGTCGCGGCCGACCCGCGCCTCGACACCGCCCGCGCCTTCTTCGACGCCCGCGGCACGCACGCCGTCCTCGCCGCGCCCGTCCGCCGCGGCCCCGACCTGGTGGGGATGCTCGTGCTGCACCGGATCGCGGCAAACGAGCCGTGGACCGAGGCCGAGGCCGAGTACGCCGGCGCCCTCGCCGACGCCGTCTCGCTCGCCGTCGAGCGCGCCGAGCGTGCAACGGCCGAGGAGGCCCTGCGCCGCTCGGAAACCCGCTACCGCGCGCTGTCGGACCTCACGAGCGATTACGCCTTCGCCGTCCGTCAGCACCCCGACGGGTCGAACGAGGTCGTCTGGGCGACCGACGCCTTCGAGCGCATCACCGGCATGTCGCCTGCCGCCGTGATTGACATCGACGAGGCGCGTCGGATCATCCACCCCGATTCTCTCGCAGACGTCCTTGCCGCGTTTTCTGCGCTCGACGCCACCGGGGAGATCTGCGTCGAGTCCCGCATCGTCGCCATCTACGGGCGGGACTGCTGGATTTGCCACCGCGCGCGCGTCGGGGAGCGCACCCCGGACGGCGCCGTGATGATCTACCACACGGGCGAGGACGTCACCGAGCGCAAGCAGTTCGAGGCCGACCTCGTCGCCGCGCGCGAGAGCGCCGAGCGCAGCCGCGCCGAGGCCGAGACGATGGTCCGCCTCAAGAGCGCCTTCCTAGCCAACATGAGCCACGAGATCCGGACGCCGCTCACGGGCATCCTCGGCTACGCCGAGCTGCTCGCCGACGAGGTCGCAGACGAGCAGCGGCCGTTCGTCGGCTCGATCACGTCCAGCGGGCAGCGCCTGCTGGACACGCTCAACTCGGTCCTCGACCTCGCGCAGCTCGAGGCCGAGGGCGTCTGCCCCGAGCTCCACCCGGTCGACGTCGCGCACGAGGCCCGGCAGGCCGTCGACGCGCTCCGCGTGCTCGCCACGCGCCGCGGCCTCGTCCTCGACGTCGTCGCCGACGGGCCTGCTGTCGCCGCGCTCGACGGCGCCTGCCTCGGCCGCATCCTGACCAACCTCGTCGGCAACGCGCTCAAGTTCACGGACGCCGGCCAGGTCCGCGTCGTCGTGGACACCGCCGCCGGCGTGCTGCCAGGCTCGGACGGCCTCGCGGTCCGCATCCGCGTCCGCGACACTGGCATCGGCATTCCGGAGGCCTTCCTGCCGCACCTCTTCGACGAGTTCCGGCAGGAGACCGACGGGCCCGGCCGCAGCCACGAGGGCTCGGGCCTCGGCCTCTCGATCACGCGCCGCCTCACGCACCTGCTCGGCGGGCACCTGTCGGTCGAGAGCCGCCGCCCGGGCGGCTCCACGTTCACGGTCGTCTTCCCCGCGCTCGCGCCCGACACCCTGCCCGCTGACCGACCGGACCTGGCCACCCGCGACCCGTCGCCCGTGCCAGCCGATCCGGCGCCGGTCATTGTCGGCCCCGGGCCCGCCGCCGCTGTACCTCCGACGGATTCCGTCGATCCCACTCCCGTGCCGGTGCTCCGGCTGTCGTCCCCCGCCGCCCCGGACCGCGCTGCTGCGCCGGGCACACCGTCCCAGACCTCCATGTTCGACTTCCGCTTCACTTCGCCGCGCGCCTCGGCCACGCCGCCCGATCCGAGCCGCGAGCCCGAGGACGCGACCGTCGAGTGGACCAGCGCACCGCCGCCCGTCGCCGTCGCGCCGCCCGCCGCCGCACCGGCCGAGGACGCTGCGCCCGTCGCCGCCACCCCGACGATGCCTGCGCCGGCCGCTCCTGCGCCGGCCACCCCCGCGCCGAGCGGCCCGCGCCCGGCGTGGCCCGTCGACCC
>JBBSUZ010000055.1:0-13262 GCA_038233965.1 Rhodothermales bacterium
ACCATCAGGACGTCGATCGGGATGCGGACGTTGAAGCCGCGGATCTGGATGTCCTGCTCCTCCATGATGTTGAGCAGGCCGACCTGGATGCGCGGCTGGAGGTCCGGCAGCTCGTTGATGGCGAAGATGCCGCGGTGCGTGCGCGGGATGATGCCGAAGTGGATGACCTCCTCGTCGGCGTAGGTGAGCTTGCGCGTGGCGGCCTTGATCGGGTCGATGTCGCCGATGAGGTCCGCGATGGACGTGTCCGGCGTCGCGAGCTTCTCGCCGTAACGGTTCGAGCGGTGGAGCCACGCGACGGGCGTCTCGTCGCCCATCTCGGCGACGAGGTCGCGGGCGAACTTGGAGACGGGATCCATGGGGTCGTCGTGGATCTCGGAGCCCGCCACCTCGGGCACCCACTCGTCGAGCAGGGCGGGGAGGAGGCGCACCAGGCGGCTCTTGGCCTGCCCGCGCAGGCCGAGCAGGATGAAGTCGTGGCGGCCGAGGAGCGCGTTCTGGACCTGCGGGATGACGGTCGTGTCGTAGCCGAGCACGCCGGGGAAGACCTCCTCGCCGGCCTTGAGGCGCGTGATCAGGTTCTGGCGGATCTCGTCCTTGACCGAGCGCGGCCGGTAGCCGCTTTCCTTGAGCTGTCCGAGGGTCGAAATCTGGGGAGAATCGGGCATTCTGAGAATCAGTCGATGTGGGCCGCGTCGCACGCGAGCGCGCGGGCGCTGTTCCGCGCCCCGGCGTGGCGGGCCGGGCGCTTTTCCGTCCCCTGTGGCGCACGGCGCGAACGCGCACATAGATTGACGCACGTTCACCTGCCGCGGTCTCGATGCGCCTCGTTTCTCCCGTTCGTCTGTCTGCCCTTCTACTCGGATGGCTCCTGCTGGCGCTGCCGGCCGCGGCGCAGAACCCGGCGGGCCGGGCGCTCCCGCCGCCGCCCGACGCCCGCTTCAGCCTCCCGCCCGACCCGGCGGCCGAGTCCGCGGCGGACGCAGAGGCGGCCTCTGGCCCCGCGTCGTTGAGGCGCGTCGGCGAGTGGGGGTACGGGCCGTCGTACGCCATCGCAGCGCTGGACGACGCCACAGTCTCGGGGCACGGCCGCATCCTGCGCATCGAGACGCCGGACAGCCCCGTCCCGACCCGGCAGGACCTGCTCATGCCCGGCCTCGTCCGCGACGTCGCCACGGACGGCGCGCGCGTCTTCGTCGCCACCGGCGGTGGCGTGGCCGGCCGCGGCATCACGGTCGTGGAGACGTGGCCGTCCGGGAGCCGCATCGCCGGCGGCGTCTACGGGCGGACGTGCGTCTCGCTGGCGCGGGTAGGCCCTCGGCTCTACGCCGTCGTCTACGATCCCGGCCTCGCGTCGTACGTGCTGCTCGTGCTCGACGCGACGGCTCCGGTCCCGACCGTGCTCGGGCAGGTCGCGGTGAGCGGGACCGGCGGCGGCATCGCCGCACTCGGCACGGCGGTCTACGTCGCGATGGGCACGGCGGGCGTCGCCGTGATCGACGCGGCCAACCCGGCCGCGCCGGCCGTGCTCCGCTACCTCGAAGCGGGCTCGTTCGACCGCCGCGTCGCGGTCCGGACGGCCGGCGGTCCGCCGAGCCTCGCCGTCGGCTCGGGGACGTATCCCGCCGAGGGCTCGGTGACCGTGTTCGGCCTCGCCGTGCCGGCGCAGCCGGCGCTGAGCTACGTCACCGCGTTCGCGCGCCCGGTCGAGGACGTGCTGTGGAACCCCAACGCCGCCGTGTTCTCCGGCTTTCTCGACCTCTACGTCGCCGCCTCGTACGACGGCCTGTTCACGCTCGGCAGCACAGGCAGCGTCACGCGGAGCGCGTACACCACGACGGCCAACCTCGTCCCGGGCGTGACGCGCCTCGCCCGCGGCCGCGCAGGCACCGGCTACCTCCTCGTGGCCGACTACTACTACGGGACGTTCGCCTACGACGACGCGCTCAACGGCTACGACCAGCTCAGCGAAGGCACGAACTTCGCCTTCGACGCCGAGGTGGACGCGCAGGACCCGGCGACGGTCTACGTCGCCGACGGCTCGGCCGGGCTCGTCCGCCTGCACGCCGAGGCCGACGGCCGGCTCGTCGAGACGGGCCGCGCCCACGACAGCGCGTGGAACTACGCGCGCTCCGTCGCCCAGAACGCGACGCACCTCTACGTCTCCGACAACTACTCGGGCGTCCACGTCGTCGACAAGGCGACGCTGATGACCACGCAGACGCTGCTCGGGACCACGGGCGTCCCGTTCTCGAACCTCGTCGCGGTCTCGGCCGACGGGCAGACGCTCTTCGTCCGCGACCGGCAGACGGCCACGGCGGCCTACGCGCTCGCAGACCCGGCCCGCCCGACCTTTCTGTGGGAGCGCACCGACCTCGATCCGGAGACCTACGCCTCGGCGAACGGCGCGCTCTACGTCGGCGAGAAGGCCGGCTCGGACGTCCGCGTGCTGAGCCTCGCCGACCCGATGAGCCCGGTCCAGACGGCGACGCGCCCGACCGACGGGTCGAGCGTCGGCGTCGTGCTCGACGGGGCGCGGCTCTACGCGTACGGCGGCCCGTCGCGCGTGTCGGTGTTCGACGTCTCCGCGCCGCTGGCTCCGGCCCCGCTCGGGACCGTCGCGCCGGTGAGCGGGAGCAACTTCACCGTCGCCGACGGCCTGCTGTACACGACGGCCGTCGACGTGTTCGACGCCCGCCCGGCCCCGGTCTCGGCGCCGCTCGCGGCGTACCGCAGCGACGCAGGCGCCGCCCTCGACGTCGCCGTGGCGCCCGACCGCGCGTACCTGTCCCTCGGGGCGAGCGGCGTCGAGCGGCTCACGGCGCGGATCACGGTCGCGGGCGAGCCGGCGGCGGCGGCGGCGGCGGCGCTGAGCGTCTCGCCGAACCCGACGCCGGGGCGCATTGTCGTCGCGTTCTCGCTCGCCGAGGCCGGCCCGGCCGAGGTCGACGTCGTCGACGTGCTCGGGCGGCGCGTGGCCGTGCTTGCGGCGGGCCCGGCGGCGGCGGGCGCGCAGCGGGTCGAGTGGGACGGCCGCGACGGGGCGGGCCGGGCGCTGCCGGCGGGCGTCTACGTCGTCCGCGTGCAGGCCGGCGGGACGGTGCAGACGCGGGCGGTGACGGTGGTCCGGTAGCGCGCCGCGCGCCGCTGCAGGCGCGCGGCGGCCGGGCACGCTAGTTTGACCCGACGACGCAGGGCACCCGGCAGGACTGTGCAGTATGTTTTGCCTATGTGTCAAGACGTGTCAAGACCGACCCACCTGTTCTCTTCCCGACCTGAGATGATCCGTTCGCGCCTCCTGCCAGGCCTGCTCGCCCTGGCCCTCGCCGCACCTGCCGCACACGCGCAGATGCCCGCCGCCCGCGCGGTGCCCGTCACCTACCCGGCGGGACACGCCGACAGCGGCGTCCACATCCTGACGGTCCTGCCCGACGGCTCGGTCGGCTGCGACGTGGCCTCCGAGGCCGAGGCGCAGGCCTTCCGGCGGGCCGACGAGGTGGCCGGGACGGTCCGGCTGACGCCGCTGCCGAGCCTCAACCGCGGCGGGACGGGCTTCCGGATCCAGATCCGGGCGACGGACCAGCTGCTCGCTCGGCCGGCCGCGCTGCTCGCGTTCCGCCGCGCGGCGGCGCGCTGGGAGCAGATCATCACGTCCGACGTGACGACGGTGATGGACCTCGACTACGGCCCGACGCGCTTCGGCCCGACGCCGTGGGCCGCCAACATCCTCGGCAGCACCAACTCGGCGCAGACGACGGTCGCCTCGGCCGGCGCGGCCGAGGTCCGCGACGCGATCGTGGGGCGCCTGACGGACCCCGCGCTGATCTCGCTCGTGAGCGCGATCCCGGTCCCGACGCCGTCCACGGTCGGCGGCGAGACGGGCACCATCCCGTTCAACAAGCTCTTCGCCGGCCTCGTGACGCGGCAGGCGCTCGGCTACGCGCCGGCCGTCACGCCCTCGACCGCCGACTTCGGGACGGTCCCGAACATCGGCTTCAACTCGGCCTTCGCCTACGACTTCAACCCCCGCGACGGCATCACGGGCGGCCAGACGGACTTCGAGGCGCTCGCGGCCCACGAGATCGGCCACGCGCTCGGCTTCGTCTCGGCCATCGGCACCGCGACGACGCTCAACGCGCGCTTCACGCAGTGGGACCTCTACCGCGTCCGCCCCGACGCCGTCACGCCGGGCGAGTCCTACACGGACGGCATCGGCTGGGAGGTCACGCGGCGGCTGCTCCAGCCCGGCCCGACGCTCCCCGCCGGCCAGCCCGGCAACCACGTCATGTTCGTCGGCGACGCCGAGTACGAGCTCTCGACGGCGACCGGCGGCCGCGAGGGCGGCGACACGCAGCAGGCCTCGCACTGGCGCGCCGACGAGTACCGCTCCGGCCCCAACGCCTACATCGGCATCATGGACCCGACGCTCGCCGCTGGCGTCCGTGAGGACATCACCGCGGCCGACATCCGCGCGCTCGAGCTCTTCGGCTTCACCGTCAACCGGACGCCCTCGACGGCCTCGGCCCAGCTCGACATCGCCGGCAACACGGTCAACATCGACTTCATGCCGCTGGTCGCCCGTGCGTCGCTCCCGTCCGGCGGCGGCACAGTCGGCGTGACGCTCTCCAACACCGGCGGGCCGGACGCGCTGACCTACGACGCCGCCGTCGTCGTGGACTCGGTGCAGACCCTCGGCGGCACGCCGACGGTGACGCTGGCCTCGGCCCCGGCCGGCTCGGTCCTGCCGGGCCAGTCGGCCCCGCTGAACCTCGCGGTCTCGGGCGTCCCGGGCGGCGCGGTCGTCTACGGCCGCCTCTCCTCGCGCCTCAACGACGTCGCCCGCGGCTACATCGACGTCCCGTTCCAGATCACGGTCGGCTCGCCGACGGTCGCCGTCGGGACGTCCGTCATGGTGACGTCGGGCCAGATCGGCGACGTCACGCTCGGCCTGTCCAACGCCGGCGACGCCCCGCTGACCTACCTCCGCATCCTCGAGCCGGCCGCGTCGGACCCCGCCACGCTGCGCCAGCCGTTCGAGGGCGAGGCGGTGTCGGCCGGCGGCCCGGCCATCGAGCCCGCCAACCTCCCGGCCGACGCCGGCACGCCCGCCCGCGCCGACGCGACGCTCACCATCACGGGCTCGACGAGCATGAAGCTCTACGACCTCGCCTTCCTCCCGACCGGCGAGATCGCCGTCGTCGACGGCGGCGTCCCCGCCCTGACGACCATCCTCATCGCCGCGGCCGACCTCTCGGCCGTCACCGCGACCTACACGTCGCCGGAGTCGTTCGGCGGGCAGGCCACCGGCATCGCCTTCAACGCGACCACCAACTCGCTCTGGATCGCGATCCAGGAGACGGGCCTGCTCCGCGAGGTCACGCTCTCGGGCAGCAGCATCGTGCTCACGGGCCGCAACGTCCAGACCGGCACGGCGCCGTTCGGCCTCGACTACAGCCCCGAGCTCGACGCCTTCTTCTTCGGCGCGGTCGGGAGCAACGCCGTCTACGCGATGGACACCGAGACGCGCCTGCTGCCGGGCTACCCGGCGGCGGTCACCAGCCGCTCCACCGGCAGCGCGACGCTGACGCCGATGCCCGGCCTCTCGTTTACCGAGGGCCTGCTCGAAATGACGACCTCCGCATCGCGCAACGTCCAGTCCGGCATGTTCGGCAAGACCGTCGCCGGTTCGCCGACGATGATCCTGCCGGCCGCGTCGTACGGGATCGAGCGCAGCCCGACCGACCCCAACGGGACGTTCGCCTTCACGTCGCGCACGTCGGGCGGGACGGCCACGCTCCGCACGGTGGACCCGGCCGATCTGCCGGCCGGCGTCGGGACGCGCCTCGAGGCGCGCGAGCCGATCTTCTCGACCGCCCTGCTCGCGCCGGGCGTGACGCGCACGCTCATGCTCCGCGCTGACGCCCGCGACCTCCCGCAGGGCACGGCGACGGACGAGCTCATCTTCCTGACGAACTCGGCGGACACGCGCATCGCGCGCTTCCCGGTGACGATCAGCGTCAACGCCGTCGCCGGCGAGGCCGGCCCGGGCGCGGCGCTCGACGCCGTGGCGCTGTGGCCGAACCCGGCCAGCGGCGCGGCCCGCGTCCGCCTGACGCTCTCGGCCCCGGCCGACGTCTCGGTGGCGGTGTACAACACGCTCGGGCAGCGCGTGGCCGTCCTCGCCGACGGCGCCGCGCTCGCGACGGGCACGACGGACCTCCCGCTCGACACGGCCAGCCTCGCGGCCGGCGTCTACGTCGTCCGCGTGACGGCGGGCGCGTCGGTGACGACGCAGAAGCTGACGGTCATTCGTTAACGGAGCCGCCGCTCACCGCTGCGCGAGGGCTCGGGGCATCTGCTCCGGGCCCTCGCGCGTTCCAGACGCCCCGACTGCCTCCCCGCCCGATGCCGTACGCCCTGCTCCTGCTCGCCGCGCTCGTCCCCGGCTGCCTCACCGCCCGCCCCGCCCCGCCCGCCGGCTCGCCCGTGCTCGGCACGTCCATCTCGCCCGACGGGCTCGTCGCGAACGTCGCCGTGATCCACCAGGGCGTGGGCGGGGCGGACGTCGTGGTGTCGTTCGTCGCCGAGTCGGCGGTCCGCATCGACCCCGTCCAGCCCCTGCTCGTCTACGTCCCCGGCGGGCCGTTCCGGGCGCTGCTGATGGTCGGGCCCGACGTGTCAGTCCAGGCCCACGGCGTCGTGACGACGGCCGAGTACCGCATCTCGGAGGTGGGCGCGGCCGCGCTCGAGCGCGCCGGCACCACGGCCCGCCTGGGCATCGACGACGGGACGGGCGTGCAGTCGGTCGCGATCCGGCGTAGCGACATCGTCGAGTGATGTCGGTCCCGGCCGCCCTCGCCGGGCGCGTCCGCGTGCGCGTCGGCGCACTCATCTTCGACGACCCGGACGCGCCCGGCGCGATCCTGCTCGCCGAGCACGCGGGCCTGTGGAGTGCGGAGCCGTTCTGGACGATGCCCGGCGGCGGCGTCGAGTTCGGCGAGACGCTCGGGGAGGCGTTCGCGCGCGAGGCCCGCGAGGAGGCCGGCCTCGACGTCGCGATGGGCCCGGTGCGCTACACGCTGGACTTCGTGCGGCCGCCGCTCCACGCCGTCTCGTTCTACGCCGAGGCCCGCGTGGTGTCCGGCGACGTCCGCGACGCCGTGCTGGGCTCGGACCCCGAGCTGGCCGCGGACGCCCAGATCCTGCGGTCGCTCCGGTGGGTGGATCTCGCGGATCTGCCGCGCCTCGCGGTCGTCCCCGAGCCCGTCGCCGCCCGCCTCGCGCAGGACGTCGCGGGAGGCTTCCCCGACGGGACCGTCTATCTCGGGACGTCGCGGTAAGCGTCGGTGGGATAGATTCGGATCGTCACTCGCCCGTTCGCGCCCGATGCGATTCGTCCAGCTTCTCGCCCTCGCTCTGCTCGCCACAGCGGCTTCTGCTCAGACACCCCAACTTCCCCAGTTCAGCGACTACCCGGCTGGCCGTCTGTACCGAGGCCGCGTCGCGCCGCTCGTCGAATCGAGCAGCCCGACGGCCCGCATGTTCCGAACGCGGACGCGCGAGGCGATGGCTGGGGGCGTCAACTTCGCCGGCCACTACGTCGTCGCAACGTGGGGCTGCGGGACCGAGTGCGAGTCCGGCCATATCGTCGACGCGCGGACAGGACGGGCTGTTCTGGACCTCCCAGTCAACACACCGTTCATGAGCTTCCAGCCGACGAGCCGCCTCTTCGCTGTGATGGCACCGGCCGACCTCGGCGAGATGTTTGGGTATGGTGCTGATGTATCCATCCCGATCCGCTACCAGTCGTCGTACTGGGTTTTTGAGGGCGACTCGCTCCGCTTCCTCGGCGCGCTCGTCGCGTCGGACATCGAGCAGATCCTTCGCGGGGGCCCGGCGCGCGCGCTCCGGACAGAGACGCCGGGCGATGTGCTCGTTCCGCTCACCGTCGGTAACACGTGGACCTACGCGCGCGCCGACGGGGCCTCGACGGTGACCTACCGGGTGGTGGAGCAGCGCACCGGGACAGACGAGTATGACCGTCCGTTGAGTGGCGTCGCGGTCGAGCGGGTGCTACGCGGGGCGGGGGGCGAGCAGCGAACGACCGAGGTGTGGGATGGGGATGGGAGCCTGTTCATCGAGACGGCGGAGGGCGGGTTCCACGGCTTCGACTACTCGTACGGCGTCCCACAGGCGGAGGCTTACTACGGTCAGCGCGTCGAGCGGCAGACGGTGACGGTAGGCGGCGAGCGTCGCGATGCCGTGTGCTACGTCACGGGCCCGACGGTGGAGGACCCCGCCATCTCGCCAAGTCGGACCTGTTTCGTGCCGCGCATCGGCATGGTCTCGGACGACCGCGACGGCGCGATGACACTCACGTCGTACACGCTCCGCTGACAGCCGGCGTCCGCGTATTCTCTCCGGCCACGCTCCCGCCCCGAGATGCCCGAGTACGCCGGCCCCGCCGCCCTCATCACCGACCCCGTCCACACGGCGGCCGTGCTCGCGGCCGTGCTCGCGGCCGTCTTCGGCCTGTCGCGCGTGCGCGCGCTCGACCGCGTCTTCGCCGTCGTCCCGCCCGTCATCTGGGCGTACTTCGTGCCGATGCTGCTCACCACGCTCGGCGTCACGCAGCCCTACGCCGCCGCGACGGCCACGACGCCCGAGTACACGAACGCGGCCTACACGCTCTTCGGCTACATCCTGCTGCCGATGGCCCTCTTCCTGCTGATGCTGACGCTGGACCTCCGCGCCGTCTTCAGCATGGGCCGCCTCGCGATCATCATGATGCTCGTCGGGACGCTCGGCATCGTCCTCGGCGCGCCGCTCGCGTTCCTCGCCATCGGCCAGTTCATCCCGGACCCCGACGCGTGGAAGGGCCTCGCCGCGCTCTCGGGCTCGTGGATCGGCGGGACGGCCAACATGGTCGCCGTGCAGGAGTCGGTCGGCCTCCGCGACCTCGGCCCGATCATCGTCGTGGACACCGTCGTCGGCTACGGGTGGATGGCCATCCTGCTCTTCCTCTCCAAGTACCAGACGCGCTTCGACGCGTGGGTCGGGGCGGACACGACGGCCATGGACCGCGTCAACGAGACGCTGCGCAAGATCGACACCGAGCGCCGGCCGCTCACCACCGAGACCGGCGCGCTCATCATCGGGATGGGCATCGCCGCCGCCGTTCTCTCGCGCGTGCTCGGCGGCATGATGCCGACGCTCGGCACGCCGACCATCATCTCGGGCGGCACGTGGGCCGTGCTCATCGCCGTCACGGCCGGGCTCGCCCTCTCGTTCACGCCGCTGCGCCGCCTCGAGGCGGACGGTGCGAGCCGGATCGGCTACGTCGCCCTGTACCTCCTGCTGACGTCGATCGGCGCGCAGGGCGACCTCGGGGCCATCCTCGATGCGCCGCTCTACCTCGCCACGGGCGCGCTCTGGCTGAGCATCCACATCGCGCTCCTGTTCGGGGCGGCGAAGCTCTTCCGCGCGCCCCTCTTCTTCGTCGCGACGGGCTCGATGGCCAACGTCGGCGGCGCCGCCTCGGCCCCGATCGTGGCGAGCGTGTACCACCCGGCGATGGCGCCGGTCGGGCTGCTGATGGCGGTCGCGGGCTACGTGCTCGGCATCTACGGCGGCATCGCCGTCTCAGGGATGCTCGCCGCGCTGGCCGGCTGAGAGGCCGGAGCGGGCGGCCGGCCTCGCCTCACAGCGTCCGCAGGAGGGCGCGGACGATGCCGACGACGTAGCAGCCGGCGTCGGTCGGGGCGAAGGACTCGTCGCGGTACGTCCGGTCCGACGCGCGGAGGTGGAGCGCGCCGTTGGCGAGGTCGAGCCGGCGCACGACGGCGCGGTCGTCGAGAAAGGCGGCGACGGACGCGCCGCGCGGGACGTCCGCCCACGCCGTCTCCTCGACGATGACGATGTCCCCCTTGCGGATGCCGTCGCCGTTCATGCCGTCGTCGCCGACGAGGACGGCGATGCAGGTGTCGAGGTCGATGCCGCGCGGGAGCAGGCGCGGGTCCACGATGACCGGCACGCGGCCGCGCGGGAGCGGCGCCTGCGCGGCGACCGACGAGACGGTGCGCGGGAAGAAGACGCTCGGCGGGCCGTCGTCGAAGCGCCGCGCCGACGTGTCGTCGTCGAGCAGGGTGATGCCGCGGGGCTCGTGGCGGACGCGCGCGATCTTGCCCCGCGCCTCGAGCGCGACGAGCAGCTTGTGGACCGAGTTGGACGAGCGCAGGCCGAGGTGGCGGCCGATCTCGGCGAGCGTCGGCGGGCGGCCGGCGTCGCGGAGGTGGGCGCGGATGAACTCGAAGACCTGGTTCTCGCGCTCGGTCAGGCGGTCGGAGGGGGGCATCGGGGCGGAGAGGTGTCAGGGGTGAAAATAGGTTCACCAGGGTCCGGAAGCGCCTCTGTCGGGGTGAAACTATGTTCACCAGGTGGGTTCCGCCGGGCGGCGGCGGGCCATTTGGGACCGGCTTATCCACAGAAACCCTCAGTTCTGCCCCATTCCTTGCACTTTTAGTCGCGGCGGGTACTTTTGGCGATGCGTGGTGAAAAGTGGGGAACGCGACCACGCCTCAACAACCTCCCGTAAGGGCACCCGGCGTGGCCGGTTTCAAAGGACAGGCAGAGTACTCCGTCGACGGCAAGGGGCGAGTCCCCGTGCCGGCGAAGATGCGCCGGTCCCTGAACCCAGACACGCGCGACACCTTCGTCGCGACGCGCGGCCTCGAGCCCTGCGTGTACCTCTACCCCGCCGACGAGTGGGAGACGATCGAGGGCCAGATGAAGACGCTCAACATGTTCGAGCCCGAGGCGCGCCACTTCGTCCGCACGATCAGCATGTGGGCCGAGGATGTGACGCTGGACGCGCAGGGCCGCTCGGCGCTGCCGAAGTCGCTGCTCGAGTTCGCCGGCATCCAGCCCGGCTCCAAGGCGCTCATCATCGGCTCCTTCGACCACATCGAGATCTGGGACCCGGCGCAGTTCGAGACCTACCTCAACAGCCAGACGACGTCCTACGACGTGCTCGCCCAGTCTGTCATGGCGGGCCGCTAGACCGTCAGCGAGCGCGGCCGCCGCCCGCTCTCCCGCTTCTCTCTTCTCCTTACCGATGCCCGCCGTCATGTCCCGACCCGCTCGCCCGTCCCGCGCCTCGCGGAAGACGCGCGCCGCCGCCTCCGAGGCCGCGGTCGGGGAGGGCGTGTCGGGTGAGGCGTACGCGACGGGCTACCACGCGCCGGTCCTCCTGCCGGAGACGCTGGCCGGGATCATCACCGATCCGGCCGGCCTCTATATCGACGGGACGCTCGGCGGCGGTGGCCACTCCGCCGCGCTCCTCGACGCGCTCGACGAGGGCGCGCTCGTCGTCGGGATCGACCAGGACGCCGAGGCGCTCGGCGTCGCCCGCGCCCGTCTGGCCGACGCCGAGGCGGCGGGACGGTTCGTCGCGCTCCGGGGCAACTTCGCCGACGTCGAGGCGCTGCTCGGCGCGGCGGGGCTCGGCCCGAGCCACGGCCGTGCGGCCGCAGGCGTCCTGCTGGACCTCGGCGTCTCCAGCCGCCAGCTCGACGCGCCGGCGCGCGGCTTCGCGTTCATGCACGACGGCCCGCTCGACATGCGCATGGACGGCGAGGCCGGCGAGTCCGCCGCCGAGCTCATCGCCCGTCTCAGTGAGGACGCACTCGCCGACGTCATCTTCGCCTATGGCGAGGAGGGCCGCTCGCGCCGCATCGCGTCCTCGATCAAGCACGTCCCGCGGATGGAGACGACGGCCGACCTGGCCGCGGCCATCCGCCGGGCCGTCCCGACGCGCGACGAGGGCAAGGCGCTCGCGCGCGTCTTCCAGGCGCTGCGCATCGCCGTCAACGACGAGATGGGCGTGCTCGAGCGCGCGCTCCCCGCGGCGCTCGCCGTGCTGGCGCGTCCCGAGGGCGACCGGCCGGGCGGCCGCCTCGCCGTGATGTCCTATCACAGCCTCGAGGACCGCCGCGCGAAGCACTTTCTCCGCACCGGCCGCTTCGAGGCGACCGTCGAGCGCGACGAATTCGGGACGCCGCTGACGCCGTTCGTGGCCGTCACCCGCCGCGCCATCGTCGCCGGCGAGGCCGAGGTGGCGCGCAACGGCCGCGCCCGCTCCGCCCGTCTCCGCATCGCCGAGGTCGCCCCGGCCCGCTCCTGATCCGCTATGCCTACCACCACAACCCCGCGCCCGCCGGCCGCCGCGCCGACGGCGAAGCCCGCCGCCAAGACCGCGCCCACGCCGGCTGCCCCGCGCCCCGTCAAGAAGCGGCCCGCCGCCAAGCGGCCGGCGCAGACGCGCCCGGCACCGACGCCCTCGCTCGCCGCGCGCAAGTCGCGCCGCGGCCTCGCCCTTCCGGGCTGGGCCGACCTCGACGGCTCGGGCATCACCGGCCGCGCCGGCCGTGAGGCCGCGGGCCAGCGCAAGGCCGCCCAGCTCGCTGACCGCAAGGCGGGCCGCTCGGCTGTGCGCATCCGCCCGTTCGACGTCGTGCCAAGCCTCCGCTTCGGCCTGCTCGTCATCGTCGCGTGCGCCATCGGGACGCTCTTCGTGGCCCACGTCTACGCCACGCGCGACACGCTGGCCGAGCTGCAGGCGGCCCGCAGCGAGAACGTCCGCCTGCGGATGACCGGGCAGCGCCTTCGCGGCGAGTTCGACCACCTCACCGGCCCCGAGGCCGTCATGCCCCGCGCGGCCGCGCTCGGGCTCGTCGAAGGCGTCGCGTACGGCGTCCCGATCGAGCTCGCCGACGCCGAGGCCCCCTAACCCGACACCCCGGAACGAAGGCGGGCGCGCGCGTCCCCCCACTCGGTCAGATGCCGACGCTGAGCCCCGGCTCGCCGGCGTGCGCCCGCCCTCGCTCCACCCCATCCGCTCGATTCTTCCCGCCCCAGGCGACCCCGACCATCGACTCCCGCCACGCCGTCCTCTCCCGCCTCTACACCGTCTTCGGGCTCCTGCTCGTCGTGCCGGTGCTGGTCGTCGTGCAGATGCTGCGCGTCGCCGTGGGCGACGGGGCGGAGCTGCGGGCGCGCGGGATGAAGCAGGCCGAGTCCGTCGAGACGCTGCCCGCCCAGCGCGGCGCGATCCTGGACCGCGCGGGCCGTGCGCTCGTCGTCAACCGCGCCCGCTACGAGGTCGCCGTCGACCCGACCATGGCGGGCTTCGACGACCACGCCGACGCCCTCTACCGCATCCTCGGCGAGGGCACGGGCCGCGGGGCCGACCACTTCCGCACCGG
>JBBSUZ010000056.1:0-13114 GCA_038233965.1 Rhodothermales bacterium
CGCCCTCGCCGAGGGCGGACCCACGCCGGACCGCGTCTTCTACTGCTCCGTCGCGCCGTTCCTCGTCGGGCCGATCGCGCAGGGGCTGGGCGCCGCCGGCCTGCTCGACGACCCCGGCCGCGACCGTCTGATCGTCGAGAAACCATTCGGGCGGAGCCTCGAGACGGCCCGCGCGCTGGATGCCGAGCTGCTCCAGGGCGCGCAGGAGCGCCAGATCTACCGCATCGACCACTACCTCGGCAAGGAGACCGTCCAGAACGTGCTCGCGCTGCGCTTCGCGAACACGCTCTTCGAGCCCGTCTGGGACCGCCGCTACGTGGACAACGTCCAGATCACCGTTGCCGAGACGGTCGGCGTGGAGCACCGCGGCGGCTACTACGAGACGGCCGGCGCGCTGCGCGACATGGTCCAGAACCACCTCATGCAGCTGCTGTGCCTCGTCGCGATGGAGCCGCCGGTCGCGTTCCGGGCCGACGAGATCCGCTCCAAGAAGGTCGACGTGCTGCACGCGATCCGCCCGATCACCGAGGACCGCGTGGCTGAGGTCGCGGTTCGGGGGCAGTACGGGCCGGGCTACGTCGGCGGCGAGGCCGTGCCGGGCTACCGCGCCGAGCCCAACGTGAACCCGCATTCGACGACCGACACCTACGCCGCGCTGAAGGTCGAGATCGACAACTGGCGCTGGCAGGGCGTCCCGTTCTACCTCCGCACGGGCAAGCGCCTGCCGCGCCGCGTGTCCGAGGTCGCCGTCGAGTTCAAGCCCGTCCCGCACCGCGCCTTCCCCGCCGGCGCGGACGAGGCCTTCCGCCCGAACCGCCTCGTCCTCCGGATCCAGCCCGACGAGGGCGTCGTGATGCGCTTCCAGGCCAAGCGCCCCGGCCCGAACATGCTGCTGCACCCGGTCTCGATGCGCTTCGACTACGACGAGACCTACGGCGAGAGCCCGCCCGACGCCTACGAGACGCTCCTGCTCGACGCCGTCCGCGGCGACGCGACGCTGTTCATGCGCTCGGACCAGGTCGAGTCTGCGTGGACGGTCGTCCAGCCCGTCCTCGACGCGTGGGACGCGACGCCGCCGGCCGAGCTGCCCAACTACGCCGCGGGCACGTGGGGGCCGGCCGCCTCGGACCGCCTCCTCGCCGCGGACGGACGCGCGTGGGCCGAGCCGCTCCCGCCCGACCCGACGACGGCCCCGCGCGAGGCCGCCGAGGCGACCAAGGCCGCCATCATCGCGGACGCGCTCCCGACGCCCGCCGAGTCCTGATGCCCACGCTCTCGCGCCTCGCGACCGGAACGGCCGCCGCGGCCGCTGCGACGGCCGGGGCCGCGGCGGGCGTGCTCGCGCTGCCAGTCTTCGGCGGGACGCCGAGCGGCGAGCGCCTCGCCCGCATGCAGGCCTCGCCGCAGTGGCGCGACGGCCGCTTCCGCAACACGCTCCCGACGCTGACGCAGCCCGGGCCGGGCACGATCTGGGACTTCTGGACGTCCGGGAAGGCCGTCCGCGTCCCGACCGAGCCCGTCCCGACGGTGTCGCGCACGCGGTCCGACTTCGATTCGCCGCAGGACCTGCGGCTCACGTGGCTCGGCCACTCGACGACGCTCGTCGAGATCGAGGGCCGGCGCTTTCTCACCGACCCCGTCTTCGGCCCGACCGCGTCGCCGGGCCGCGCCTTCGGCGTCGCCCGCTTCTTCGCGCCGCCGCTGCCCCTCGCCGAGCTGCCGGACGTCGACGCCGTCGTGCTCTCGCACGACCACTACGACCACCTCGACGCGGTGACGGTGCGGCAGCTCGCTGGCCGCATCCCGCGCTGGATCGCGCCGCTGGGCGTCGGGGCGCACCTCGAGCGCTGGGGCGTACCCGCCGGCCGGATCACCGAACTCGACTGGTGGGACGAGGCCGACGTCGGCGGCGTCCGGCTCGTGTGCACGCCGAGCCGCCACTTCTCGGGCCGGGCGCTCGCCCGCGACCGGACGCTCTGGTGCGGCTGGGCGGTCGTCGGCGAGCGGCACCGCGTCTACTCGACCGGCGACGGCGCCTTCAGCCCGGACTTCGCCGAGGTCGGACGGCGCCTCGGCCCGTTCGACGCCGCGCTCGTCGAGGTCGGCGCGTACTCGCCGGCGTGGCCGGACGTCCACATGGGCCCGGAGCAGGCCGTTCAGGCGCACCTCGCCGCGCACGGCGGCCTGCTCGTGCCGGTCCACTGGGCGACGTTCAACCTCTCCTTCCACGGCTGGACCGAGCCCGTCGAGCGCCTCCTCGTCGCGGCCGACGCCGCCGGCGTGCGCGTCGCGGTCCCGCGCCCGGGCGAGAGCGTCGAGCCGGCCGACCCGCCCGGCGTCGTCCGCTGGTGGCCGGACGTCGCGTGGAAGACGGCGGACGAGGTGCCCATCGTCTCGTCGGGCGTCTGACCGCGCAACGCCCGGCGCCGAGGGGAGCCAGTCCGACACGTCCATCGTGACTCTCCTCCTGGCCAGCAGGGCCGCTACGTTCTTCGGCACGCCCTCGAGGCTCGGTCATCCCGGCCCCCGGGCCGGGATCTTCTGGACGGTCGGACGTGCTCGAATGGACCTGCCCTGCACGGACCGGCTCCGAGGAGGTCCCGGATCACGTCCGGGGTGACGTTGATGCTGGGTGTGAGTCTGAGTCAGCCCGGAGAACGTGGCGGCCCTGCTGGCCAGGAGGGTCGGGGGTGGTCGGTCGGGGGAGGGCGCGACCTCGCCCACATGCGCCTGAATCTGGGATGCGGCGCCCCGCGCACGATTTACACACGGATCGGGAAAGACTGACGCCAGTCGGTCGTTGTCGCGACATCCAATCCCGTACGCCCCGATGCGCCTTTCCCTGCTAGCGGTCACCGCCGCCACGTTCAGCCTCGTCGCCCTCGGCTGCATGCGCACCGAGGCGGCGCCCGTCGCCCCGGCCTCGCCCCTCGCCGACGCCGCGGCCGTCCCGCCGCGCATGGAGACCGCCGTCTTCGCCGGCGGCTGCTTCTGGAGCATGGAAAAGGTGTTCGACGGCCAGCGCGGCGTCCAGCGCGCCGTCACGGGCTTCTCCGGCGGCACGACCGTGAGCCCGAGCTACGAGAGCACGTTCACGAACCCCGCCGGCCACGTCGAGGCCGTGCAGGTCGTGTTCGACCCGGCCGTGATCTCGTACGAGACGCTCGTGCGCCTCTTCTGGCACAACGTCGACCCGACCGCCGCCGAGCGCCAGTTCTGCGACCAGGGACCGACGTACCGCGCCGCCATCTTCCCGCAGACGGCCGCCCAGCGCCGCGTCGCGACCGCGTCGCTCGCGCAGGTCCGCGCCCGCCTCCGCCAGCCCGTCGTCGCGACGGTCCGCGCGGCGGCGC
Organism: Rhodothermales bacterium; assembly: GCA_038233965.1. Taxonomy (GTDB): domain Bacteria; phylum Bacteroidota; class Rhodothermia; order Rhodothermales; family Rubricoccaceae; genus DASVSE01. The sequence continues at coordinate 3,354 of JBBSUZ010000056.1, forward strand.
CGTTCTACGCGCTCCCCGACGTCCACCAGGACTTCGCGCGCCGCAACCCGGCCCGCTACGAGCAGTACCGCCGCGGCTGCCGCCGGGACGTCCGCCTGCGCGAGCTCTGGGGCGCCGCCGCCGAGACCGCCGGAAGCCGCATCTGAGCGGGATTCGGGATGGGGCATGCGGGATGAGCAGATCGTCTCCTGAGCCCTGGCCCGCCCATCTCGCATCCTATCTCACACATCCCATTTCCGCCATGTCCCGCTCGATCCAGATTCTCACGCTCGCCGCCGTCGCCCTGATCGGGACGGCCCTGCCGGCGTGCTCGCAGTCCCAGGCCCGCCGCCCGGCGCGCTCCGCGCAGGAGACGGCCGCGCTCCGCGCGCGCCTCACGCCGACGCAGTGGCGCGTCACGCAGGAGGACGCGACGGAGACGCCCTACCGCAACGAATACAACGGCAACCACGCCGACGGCGTCTACGTCGACATCGTCTCGGGCGCGCCGCTGTTCTCGTCGCGCGACAAGTTCGAGTCCGGCACCGGCTGGCCGTCCTTCACGCGCCCGATCGACGCCGCGGCCGTGCGCACCGTCACCGACCGCACGATGGGCATCGCCCGCACCGAGGTCCGCGGCGCCCGCTCGGACTCGCACCTCGGCCACGTCTTCGACGACGGCCCGGCGCCGACCGGCAAGCGCTACTGCATGAACTCGGCCTCGCTGCGGTTCGTCCCGGTGAACCGGCTCCAGGCCGAGGGCCTCGGGCGCTACGCGAGCCAGTTCCGCCGCCGCTAGAGCAAATTCCTGACTGGTGCAGGGTACACGGTTCTGAGTACAGACCCCGCTGAGGTCAGGTCTCCGAGTACCGGGTACCAAGAACCTCGTACCACCCCGCATTCTGCTTTAGAGGCCGGCCCACGTCCCGCTCTCGGCCCAGCGGATGCGGCCATGACGTTCCGGATGGGTGTGTCGCGCTCGACCGTGGCGCACCCATCCCGGCATTCCGCCCTCGGGGCGGAGCCTGCCGGCGCCGGCGGACCGCTTTCGGCGCTGCGCCGCGCGAAACGGGTTCGGGTCGGCGTCCGCACATAGCTTGCCGGATCGCCAGCCCGCGGCGTCCGTCCGGACCCGTTCCCCCGGCGGGGCAGAGGGCGCGGACGCCCGCGTCCCCGAGATCCGCGCCCTGCCCCGACCGCCACTCCACGCCCGCATGCCCGACACCGACGCCGCCCCGATCACCGGCACCTCGACGCCGCCGCCCGACGACATCGTGATCGAGATGCGCAACGTCTACAAGGCGTTTGGCCCGAAGCAGATCCTCAAGGGCGTCTCGCTGAAGCTCGAGCGGGGCACGTCGGGCGTCGTCCTCGGCGGCTCGGGCTCGGGCAAGAGCGTGCTCACGAAGCACATCGTGGGGCTGCTGCAGCCGGACCGCGGCGAGGTCTGGGTCCTCGGCGACCGCGTCGACCTGATGGACGCCCAGCAGCTGGACCGCAAGCGCCTCCGTCTCGGCTACCTCTTCCAGGGCGGCGCGCTCTTCGACTCGATGACGGTCTACGAGAACATGCGCTTCTTCCTCGACCGCCACACGACGCTCTCCAAGGACGAGAAGGACGACCTCGTGATGGAGTCGCTCGAGGACGTCAACCTGCCGGACAAGCGCGACCAGTACCCGGCCGAGCTCTCGGGCGGCCAGAAGAAGCGCATCGGGCTCGCCCGCACGCTCATCCTCCGGCCGGACATCAGCCTCTACGACGAGCCCACGACCGGGCTGGACCCCGTCTCGGTCCGCGTCGTCGCCGAGCTCATCGTGAAGCTGCGCGACGAGCGCGGCATCTCGTCGATCGCGATCACGCACGACATGCTCGCCGCCGAGATCATCACCGACCGCGCCTTCTTCCTGCTCGAGGGCCAGATCGCGGCCGCGGGCACGCTCGACGAGGTCCGCCACTCCGAGCTGCCCGAGCTCCAGGAGTTCTTCAAGGGCACCGAGGCCTACGGAACGGCCTGAGGGCGGGATACGGGATCGGGGAGTCGGGATGGGCAGACCGACCCGACCCACGCCTTTCCATCCCGCATCCCGAATCCCGCATCCCCTCCCGCGTACCTTCGCCCGGCTCTCTCCCCCCGCACATGTCCCGCCAAGCCCGTCTCGGCCTCGTCGTCCTGCTCGGCCTCGTCGCCGCCATCGGCTTCCTGTTCGTCATCGCGAGCCAGGGCAACCTGCTCTCGCGGACGTTCGCGCTCAACGCGTCGTTCAAGCGCGTCGCCGGGCTCAAGGAGGGCGCGTCCGTGTTCTACAACGGCATCTCGGTCGGCCGCGTCGAGCGCGTCGCCCTGCCCGAGGCCCCCGGCGACCCCATCACGGTCCGGATGCAGGTCGACGACAAGGCCCGCAACCTCATCCGCGAGGACAGCCGCGCGCTCATCCAGACCGACGGCCTCGTCGGCAACGTCATCGTCGCCCTCACGGACGGCACGAGCGAGCGCCCGCAGATCGCCGAGAACGGCCAGATCGCCGGCGTCGACCCGTTCGACCTGTCGCAGGTCTCGGACCGCCTCTTCACCTCCGTCAGCCGCTTCGACTCGGTCACGGTCCAGCTCGCGGGCATCATGACGGACGTCCGCACGGGCGAGGGCTCGCTCGGGCGCTTCCTCTACGACGAGCAGCTCTACGACGAGTCCGTCGCGACGACGCAGCAGCTCCAGGCGACGCTGCGGACGCTCTCCACCCGCGCCGACGGCCTGCTGCTCGTGGCCGAGAACGCCTCGAACGGCGTCAACGCGATCCTCCAGAAGGTCAACACGGGCAACGGCACCGTCGCGCGGTTCCTCAACGAGGACGAGGTCTACACGACGTTCCTCGCCACCGCGACGCAGCTCCAGGCCTCGGCCGCCCAGTTCCAGAGCGTCGCGGCGGACGCGCGCGGCATCACGGACCGCTTCTCGAACGCGGCCGGCTGGGCGTCGCTCGGGGCCTTCCGGTTCTCGGAGAACATGGAGGCGCTGAAGCACAACTTCCTCTTCCGGTCCTACTTCGAGGACCGCGGCTACTACGAGATGGCCCCGTTCGAGGTCCGCGAGGCGGCCATCTCCGAGACCGTCGGCGACCTCCAGGACTGGGAGCGCCGCCTCTACCGCCAGCAGCAGGAGCTCGACGCGACACGCGCCGAGATGGCCCGCATCCGGGCCGAGCTCGACCGCCGCGGCATCCAGATCCCGGACGGCCCCGCCCCGCCGCCCGCCGCCCAGCCGACGGGCACGCCGCCGGTCGGGGCGGGCGGCGGCCCGCTCCTCGTCCCCGCCCCCCGCTGAAGCAAACGATGGGCGGCCCGGCGGAGCACAACGTGTCGGGGAGACGCTTGAGGAGGAGAACCTCTCTGCAACGTCATCCTGAGCCTGTCGAAGGATCTCTGCCGAGCGTCTGACTGCGGGTCAGCGTGTTGCTTACGTATTTTGCTCGGTAGAGATGGGCTGCGCCGTCGCTCCGCGGTCTGCGACAGCGGTCGCCTGCGGCTCCCTCAGGTCCGGGTTTACCCGGCGGGTTCACCCGGTGCTCAGGATGACAGATGGAAGGGCCGTTCGCTAAACAGATTCTGAGTGCTGTGATACCTCGTATGACGGACAGGCTGCTGCTCTGCCTAATCGACCACCCCCGGCCCCTCCTGTCCAGGAGGGGAGACGTCCGCGAGGGACCAGAGGAAACTGCGCCCATCAGTGGCGACTGGACAAAGCGCTGAGATGGTGTAGGCCTCTCTGGTTTTTACCCATCCTCTGCAATGCCCAAATCGCTCGACGACTTCCCGGACCGCGACAGCCTCGGCCGGACGCTCGGCATCGAGATCGTCGAGGCCGGGCCCGCGCGCGTCGTCGCGACGATGCCCGTCGGGCCGCGCGTGCACCAGCCGCTGGGGTACCTCCACGGCGGCGCGAGCGTCGCGCTCGCCGAGACCGTCGTCTCGGTCGGGGCGTACCTCGCCGCGCCCGACGGCCACACCGCCTTCGGGATGGAGATCAACGCCAACCACCTGCGCCCGATGCGCGCCGGCGTCCTCACGGCGACCGCCGTGCCGGTCCACGTCGGCCGGACGTCCCAGGTGTGGCAGGCCGACCTCCGCGACGAGCACGGACAGCTCGTCTGCACGAGCCGCTGCACGCTCGCCATCGTCCCGCTGCGCCCGGACGCGTGACCGCCGGATGCCGGGCATGCAGGGCGCGGGCCGTGCTCCCACCCGGCGCGCGGGCATCCGCGGCGTGAAGAGTCGCGCGGAGGATGTGCTAGTCCGGACATGCGGTCCGGAAGCCGGCGTGATCGTCTATCTTGGGCCGAATACGATCGGGCGAGTGCTCAGTCCGCTTATGGAACACATTCCGTCAGACCGGTCCGGATTCGGAGCACCGCACCTCGTCCCCGCGCCCGCAGGGGGCATGCCGCCGGCCGGGCCGCCGCCGGGGAGCCCGCTCCGCGACCCGAACCCGCACTTCGGCTACCCCGTCGACCGCGGCGCGCAGCTCCGCGAGTGGCTCAACGTGGCCTACCGCGGCCGCTGGATCATCGCCGCCACACTCGTCGCCGTCCTCGTGCCGACGCTCTGGTACGCCTCGACGCTCCAGAACCAGTACCGCGCGGAGACGGTTCTGCTCGTCGAGACCGGCGACGCCTCCGAGCTCTCGAACGTGCTGCCCAGCGCGGCTGCCGAGGCGCTCGGCGGCGGCAAGGGCCGCAAGATCGAGAACGAGGTGCTCCGCCTGCGCCGCTCGGACGTCCTCTTCGATGCCACGGCCGAGCAGCTGCTCGCCGAGCGCAGTGCGAGCCCCGCATTCCCGCTCCTCCGCGACGAGGCGGGAGCGGTCGTCTCCCGGGACGTCGTCGCCGCGCGCCTGCGCAACACGATCGCCGTCGCGCCCGAGGGCCGCGACCTCGACGCGATCCGCATCTCGGTCGCGAGCACGTCGCCCGAGGAGGCCGCGACGGTCGCCAACGTCTACGCGCAGCAGTACATCGGCCGCGCCCGCAACGGCAGCCGCGCGAGCGTCCGCGCGACGCGCACGTTCCTCGAGACGCAGGTCGACTCGCTCTCGAACGAACTCGTCGGCCGCGAGGAGGCCGTGCGAGAATACATGACGCGCGAGGGCGCGATCCGGCTGGACGACGAGGCGAGCCGGCTCGTCGAGCAGATCGCGAGCCTCGAGGCGCAGCGCGACGAGGCGGCGATCGCGGGCCGCCTGCGCGGCGCGTCGGCCAGCGCCATCGGCGGCGAGATCGCGCGCGTCGCGCCCCGCATGGGCGAGCGCATCGCGGCGCGCGTCGAGTCCGGCAGCACGGCCGAGATCGAGGCCGTGCAGGCCGAGATCCGCCGCCTCCAGACCGAGCTCGAGCCGTACTACCTCCAGAACCCCGAGCTCCGCAACGCGCCCACGGGGTCCGTGCCGGACTTCATCGAGCGCCGCCGGTCGCAGATCGCCGCCGCCCGCCGCCGCGCCGATGGCCTCGCGAGCGACTTCGCGCAGAACGCCGTCGCGTCCGAGGGCACCGCATCCGAGGAGGGCATCGGGCGCGTGACCGAGCTCCGCCGGCGGCGGACCGACGCGCAGATCGAGCAGAGCGGCTTCGAGGCGCAGTCGTCCACCATCACAGGCCGCCTCGCGCAGTACGAGTCCCAGCTGTCGCGCATCCCGAGCCAGGCCGTCGAACTGGCGCGCCTCACGCGCGCCCGGCAGTCGACGGAGGGCCTGATGGTGGCGCTGCAGGAGCGGCTGCAGGAGGCCCGCGTGGCCGAGCAGTCCGAGCTCGGCTACGCCGAGGTCATCAGCGCCGCCGACACACCCGGACTCCCGTTCGAGCCCAACCGCCGGCGCATCGCCATCCTCGGCCTGCTGTTCGGGCTCGGCGCGGGCGTCGGGCTGGCGCTGCTGCGGGTCCGCCTGGACCACCGCCTGCACCGCCCCGAGAGCCTCCGCGAGCGCGGCATCACGGTCCTCGGCACCATCCCGGACACGACGCCGCTCGTGGCCAAGGACTTCGGCGGCGCCGAGACGGTCACGATCGACGGCCGCAGCATCGACACGCACCTCACGGTCCTGCTGGTGCCGCTCGCGCAGGCCTCCGAGGCCTACCGCGGGCTGCGGACGAGCGTCCAGTTCTCGCGCCCCGACGTCGTCGTGCAGACGATCCTCGTGACGAGCGCGAGCCCCGGCGAGGGCAAGTCCACGACGGCCGCCAACCTCGCGCTGACGATGGCGCAGGCCGGCCGCCGCGTGCTCCTCGTCGACGCCGACCTGCGGCGTCCGCGGCAGCACAGTCTCTTCGGGCTCTCGCGGACGCCGGGCGTGTCGGACGTCCTCTTCCAGCCCGTCGAGGCGGGCCTGCTGCCGCCGGGCCTCGCACCGTCGGGCGTCGAGGACCTCGACGTGCTCGCCGCGGGCGTCCACGCCCCGAACCCGTCCGAGCTGCTCGGCTCGCGCGCCTTCCGCGACCGCCTCGCGGCGTGGGCCGAGGGCTACGACGCCGTCATCATCGACGCCCCGCCCGTCCTGGCCGCGACGGACGCCGTCCTGCTCTCGACGCAGGTCGACGCGACGATCGTCGTCGTCCGCGCGGGGAAGACCAAGGACTTCGAGCTCGACCGCGCCCTCGAGCAGCTCAAGAGCGTCGGCGCGCCGGTCATCGGCACCGTCTTCAACGGCTTCGACTCGACACATGCCTACGGCTACAAGTACCGCTACACGACGGGCTACAGCACGTACGGCTACGGCTACGCCGAGTCGCTGGCACGGCAGGACGAGGCATGACGCCGGCCACACGCGTCTGGCGCGTCTTCTACACCCGGCCCCGCGCCGAGAAGCGCGTCGAGACGCGCCTGCTCGCGGCCGGCCTCGACGTCTTCCTCCCCATGCGGACGACGATCCGGCAGTGGTCCGACCGCAAACAGCGCGTCTCGGTCCCGCTCTTCCCGGCCTACCTCTTCGCCCGCGTCGACGAGCGTGAGCGGCTGGCGGTGCTGGAGGACGAGGGCGTCGTCAAGACGGTCCACTTCGGGGGCGTCTTCGCGGCCGTGCCCGAGCGCGAGATGGCGCTCATCCGGACGCTCGCCGAATCGCCGGAGCACGTCGAGGCCGTCGCCCGCGAGGCGTTCCCGGTCGGCGCCGAGGTGTACGTGTCGCGCGGCCCGCTCGCGGGCGTCCACGGCCGCGTCATCGGGCACCCGCGCGACCTCTACCTGCTCGTCGAGGTGCCGAGCGTGCAGCAGGCCGTCCGCATCCAGATGCCGGCGGACTGGGCCGTGCGGCCCGTCGCCTCGGCTGAGCCGGTCGCCGCCGTGCGGACATCGACGCGGGCGCGGTTCGTTCGCCCGCAGATGCAGTAAGGATCGTCGCTCTCTTCTTCGCATAGAGTTGACGTCTCCTTGGCGTACGCCTCTCGGGATTCGGACGCGGAATGTCCGGTTCTGCTTCCCGGCGGCGGCTATGTTCAACCCATAACTGATCCATGCCCCACGGGCCCGCATCCGATGTGGGACTGACGGGGCGAAGCCGTTACCAGACGTCTCCGTTTCGCTGCTCGATTCTGCTCTGACTCCCCTCCGCGCCCCGGTCGCACCGGCCGCCTGATGTGTGGCATCGCGGCCGTCGTGGACCGGACCGGGCAGGGCGTCGACGTCGAGGCGCTTGGGCGGGTCGGGGCCCACATGGCGCGGCGCGGGCCCGACGGACACGGCCTGTGGACGTCGCCGGACGGCCGGGCGGGGCTGGCCCACCGCCGCCTCTCGATCATCGACCTGTCGCCGGGCGGCGCGCAGCCGATGCTCTCGCCCGACGGTCGCCTTGCGGTGAGCTTCAACGGCGAGATCTACAACTACCGCGCGCTCCGCTCGGTCCTCGAAGCCGACGGCGCCCGGTTCGTGTCGGACTCCGACACGGAGGTGCTACTGCACCTCTACGCCCGCCACGGCGAGCGCCTCGTGGAGCACCTGCGCGGCATGTTCGCCTTCGCGCTGTGGGACGAGGCGCGCGGCGCGCTCCTGCTCGCGCGAGACCCGTACGGCATCAAGCCGCTCTACGTCGCGGACGATGGGCGGACGTTTCGGGCGGCGTCGCAGGTGAAGGCGCTGCTCGCCGGCGGCGGCATCGACACGGCGCCGGAGCCCGCCGGCCACGCGGGCTTCTTCCTCTGGGGCTCGGTCCCGGAGCCGTACACGCTCTACCGCGGCATCCGCGCCCTCCCCGCCGGCCACACGCTCTGGGTCGACGCCGGTGCGCCGCGTGCCGCCGTCCCGTTCGCGTCCGTACCGGACGCCCTCCGCGACGGCGCGCGCTCGGCAGGTGAGCCCGCCGATGTCCGGGACGCACTCCTCGACAGCGTCCGCGCCCACCTCGTCGCCGACGTCCCGGTCGGCGTCTTCCTCTCGGCCGGGCGAGACTCGGCCACGCTCGCCGCGCTCGCGGCCGAGGTCGGGGGGACGCTCAAGACGGTCACGCTCGGCTTCGAGGAGTTCCGCGGGACAGAGAACGACGAGGTCCCGCTCGCGGAGGCCCTCGCCCGGCATCTCGGCACGGACCACCAGACGGTCTGGACGACCGCCCGCGACTTCGCCGACGCCCGCGCCGACCTCGTCGCGTCCATGGACCAGCCGACCTTCGACGGCGTCAACACGTACGTCGTCAGCCGCGCCGCCCGCCAGGCCGGGCTCACCGTGGCGCTCTCGGGCGTCGGCGGCGACGAGCTCTTCGGCGGCTACCCGAGCTTCGGCGAGCTGCCGCGCCTCGTCCGCGCGATGCGGCCCGTGCCGCCCGCCCTCGGCCGGATGGCGCGCGTCGCGACGGCCCCGCTCCTGCGGCGCGTGGCGAGCCCCAAGGCCGCCGGCATGGCCGAGTACGGCGGCACGTGGGGCGGGGCGTACCTGCTGCGCCGCGCCCTGTTCATGCCGTACGAGCTCGACGCCGTCCTCGGCCGCGACCTCGCCCGCGCCGGCCTCGCCGCCCTCCGCCCGACCGCCGCCCTCGACGCCGCCGCGTCGGGCCAGGCGTCCGACCACGCGCGCGTCTCGGCGATGGAGTCCACGCAGTACATGCGCAACCAGCTCCTCCGCGACACCGACTGGGCGAGCATGGCGCACGGCCTCGAGGTCCGGACGCCGCTCGTCGACTGGGCGCTGCTGCGCGCGCTCGCGCCGGACGTCGCCTGCCGCCCGGGCCGCGTGACGAAGGCCCACCTCGCGGCCTCGGCGCGGCCCGCGCTCCCGCACGCGATCACGAGCCGGCCCAAGACGGGCTTCTCGGTGCCCGTCCGCGACTGGCTCGCGGGCTCGACGCCCGGCGCGCCGCCGGCCGAGCGCGGCCTCCGCGGCTGGGCCCGCGACGTCTATACCGCGTTCACCGCGTGACCGGGTTGCACGTCGCCGAGCCGCTCTTCGGCGGGTACCAGACGGACACGGTGCGCTGGCCGGCCCACGACTACGCCGCGGCGGGGTGGACGTTCGTGACGCTCTGCACCGCGGACCGGGTGCCGTTCTTCGGGGACGTCGAGGGTGGCGCGATGCGTCTCTCGGAGGTCGGGCGGATCGCGGAGGAGACGTTCCGTGCGATCCCGGACCACGAGCCGCACATCGTCGTGGATGCCCTCGTCGTGATGCCGGACCACGTGCACGTCCTGATGGGGCTGGTGCACCGGCCTGACGCCGAGGAGACGTCACACGCCGAGGAGACGCGGCCGGGCCCGGCGGGGACGGGGGCCCCCCCCCACCCCCCCCGACAGACGGGGCCAGGCGCGGCGACCCCG